>NZ_JAAAYH010000057.1:0-31487 GCF_018035285.1 Streptomyces sp. MK37H
ACCGTGGCACTGCTCGTCCTGCCGGGCCGCACCACCCGGGCGGTGGCACCCGAGCCGGGGTCCGAGGAGGTGGGGCAGCCGGGATCACAGCGGGACGCGGAGTGAGGACCGGCCCTTCCGCCAGGTGTCCAGAACCTCATCGGCGAAGCGGTCTTCCAGGAACACGGTGGCATCGACGCCGAACGCCACGTCCGCGGCGAGCCCGGGTTCGCGCTTCAGGAGGTCGTCGATCACGCCATGGCGTACGACCTGCTCGTGCACGGCGTCGGCCTCGACATGCTCGGTGTAGAAGAACAGCGCCGCCTCGCCCGCGCCCAGCCGTCGCAGCGCCTGGGCCAGCCGGTCGGAGGCGGGCGAGGAGGTGATCTCGACCGTGGCGAAGTGGCCCACCAGGGCGCCGCGCAGCGCTCTGTGCAGGCCCAGCAGCGACATCATGTTGACCACCGCCAGCATCCGCGCCGACGTGGCGTCCAGGTAGTGGTTGTACGTCGGGTCCAGACCCAGGTCGGCCATCAGATCGGCGAACAGCTCCGCGTGCACCCGGTCCCCGTGCCCGCCCCCGAACTCGTCGTACTCCACGGCCGCCATCGCCGCCTTGGCCTGGCCCCGCAGCCGTGGCAGCACCCACACATGCGGGTCGGCCTCCTTGAGCTGGTAGAGCGACCGATGCGCGATGTACTCACGCATCTGCCACAGCTCGCCCCCGTCCCGGAGAAAGCGCGACACGCCCGTGCCGTCGGCGGGCTCCACCAGCAACCCGGACACGGCGGCGTCCGGGTCGTCGTGCGTGGTGGCGTCGGAGCGCAGCGCGTCCAGGAAGCGCCGCTCCAGCGCCTGCCGCATCCGGAGCAGCTCCGGATCCCACTCCCATGCGTCGTCCACACCGGAGAAGCCCTGGTAGTGAAGCTCGTAGCACACATAGAGCGCGAGCTGCGGATCGTCGCCGTACGGATCGGCCTCCCGGATCGACCGGCCGCCGGGCAGCGCCGCCCCGCCGGGCTCGCGTACGAGGGCGTCGACGAGCGCGCCGGACACCTCTCCCCGCGCCGTGGGCAACCGCGCCGTGGGCAAGGGCATCGGCCGGGTCGTCGCCGCGGGGTGCGTGTCGCTCACCGTTCCTTCTGCTCCGTCCGCCTCTGTCGTGGTGGGCCGTCTCTGCTGGGCTGTGGCTTCACGGCCCGGGTTCCCCTCACCACCTGCCGCAATCGCGGCGTGGACAACGTCACCGGACCATGCCACCCGCTCAGCCCTCGCCTCGCCTCGTCGGGTGCCCCGTAGTCGCGGATCCGGCTGCCATGGGATTTCGCGGGTACTCCGCACTGATCCATCGACGCCGCTGGGCACCGGGGAGGTGTCCGGTGAGTCGACATGGAGGCGGCCGGGCGGCGCGGTGTCCGGGTCACCGAGGTGACCGACAGCAACGTGGTCAGCGTGGCCGAGCACAACGTGATGCAGATCCTCGCGCTGGTGCGAAATCTCATCCCCGGGTACGCGCGGCCGGACGACCTCGTCGCCGAGTCCGACGTGGCAGCTGACTGGAACGCCGCCCGTGGCGCCAATCGTGGACACCGACGCCCTGGTGGAGGCGTTGGAGAGCGGCCATCCGGCCGGGTACGCGGGCGACATGGCGGACCATGCCCCGGCATGCGATGACCATCCACTGCTCGGGCATGACGATCGAGGCGCAGAGGCGCAGAGGCAGGCGCATCGCCGCCGGTGTCGAGGAGATCCTCCGCGCCCACCTCGGGGACCAGCCGCTCCCTCCGGCTACGTCCTGGTCGGCCCCACCTCGAGCTGGCCTGTGCCTGTACATCGGTCGGCGCCTGGGCGTCAGTCGGCTCCGGTCCCTTTGACCAGGACGCGGATGGTGTCCAGCCCGGAGTCGGTCGCGTCGGGGAGGTTCATCCCGGCCTTCAGCCCGGAGCGCAGATAGTCCAGGACCGGCTGCTTCAGCACCTCGCCGGGCAGCACGGCCGGTATGCCCGGGGGGTAGGGGGTGATCATCTCGGCCGCCACCCGGCCTGCCGCACGGGCCACGGGCAGATCCTCCGTGGCGCCGAAGTAGGCGTCCCGCGGCAGACAGGACTGTTCCGTCCGCAATTCGTCCGGTGTCGGTACGGCCACCTCGGGGGCGGGCCGCAGATCCTCCGCGTGGTCCGCCAGCTCGCGCAGCGCCGTCAGCAGCGCTCCGGTCGTCGAGAGGTCGTCGGCGTGAGTGAGCTGGGTGCTGATCCGCCGGTGGTCGGCCAGATGGGCGTTGACGTCGTGATGTCCCCGGAGCCAGTCGGCGGTGCGGTAACCACTGATCCCGAGACCGGTCAGGTCGATGACGACCGGAAACGGATCGAAATCTCTGCCCAGACCGGGTCCCACGTAGTCCGCGGGCCCGTCCACATGCAGTCCGTCGATGGCCGCGATCTCATCGCGCACCGCATGCGCCCGGCGCAGGGCCGCGCCGAGCAGTTCCTCGCCGTGCAGCGCCATCTGCCGACGCCACCCGTCCATTCCCGCGTAGAGGAGCACGGACGGACTCGTGGTGCCGAGCAGACCGACGCAGGACTTCAGGACGGCCGGCTCGATCAGGTCGCCCCGGAGATGGAACACCGAGCCCTGCTCCAGGCCACTGCCCATCTTGTGGATGCTGGTCACGCAGACGTCGGCGCCCGCGTCCATGGCCCAGCTCGGCAGCTCGGAGCAGAACGGCAGATGCGCTCCCCACGCCTCGTCGACGATCAGCGGACGGCCACGCCGATGGCAGACCTCGGCGATCCCCGCCAGGTCGGCGCAGGATCCGTACGGAGTGGGGCTGGTCACCAGGGCTCCCCTGGCCTCCGGGTGCTCATCGAATGCCCGCTCGAACGACGCGGCCGACGGCGGATGCGCGATATGGCGGACACCGTCCCATTCGGGTTCCACCCAGCTCGGCCGGACACCGGAGATGATCAGGCCGGAGACCACCGATTTGTGCGCGTCCCGGCCCACCAGCAGGGTCTCGTGCGGGCCGGCCACCGCCAGCATCGCCGCCTTGACGGAGAGTGAACTGCCGCAGGTCGAGAAGAAGGTGTGCTCGGCGCGCACCGCGTCAGCCATCAGCTCCTCCGAGCGTTCCAGCACACGACCCGACCCCAGCCGGTCGTCAAGGCCGCCGAAGGCGAGGAGGTCGGCGCGGAACACCTCGTCCCCCAGGACCTTGACGACCTCCGGGTCAGCGCCCCTGCCCTGCTTGTGCCCGGGCGGAGTGAACGGGAGGGCCCCACGCTCGTGGTAGCGAGCCAGGGCCTCCAGAATCGGAGCCTGCATGTGATCCATGGCGGACGAGTGCCCTTCCACCTGCGGAGAAAACCGTGCGAGGCCAGGTGAGGCGTGCCGGGCGATGCGGCCCTCCAGCGGCCCTCCAGCGGCCTGCCAGCGGCCCAGGCGTTGCTCGGCGCTCCTCAAGCACTCCTCAGCGCTCCTTGCGCGAGCGGTGGAAAAGCCACGCCGCGGGTACGAACCAGCAGATCACGAACCAGAGCAGGGCCGCGGCCGCCAGCCAGAACGCGGTGGCATCGGCCACGACGACACGCAGGATCAGCAGCAGCGCCGACGCCACCGTGCACAGCAACAGCACCAGCCCGGCCACGGTGAAGCGGGAGGCCCAGTCCACCGTTTCCGGCTTCAGCCGGCGTCCGGTGACGATCCGGTGCAAGGAGACGGGTGCGATCAACGCGCCGGTGGCCGCCGCACCCAGAAGGACGGTCACGACGTAGATGGCCCGGTCCACCTGGGCCAGATCGTGGAAGCGCGGGGTGAAGGCCACCGTGAGCAGGAACGCGAACAGAATCTGGACGCCCGTCTGCGTCACCCTCACCTCCTGGAGCAGCTCGGCCCACTTGCGGTCGGCCCGCTCCTCGCGGGTCTCCACACGGCCGGACCGAGCCGCACGGCCGCCGTTTCTCGGCGCTTCGCGGTCGTCGTGCATCAAGGTGGCCTCCTTCGCGTCCATCCCCGTGTTCCCTGTCACCGCGAAAGGCGAACATCACCTGCGATCAGGGGCGCGAGCGCAGCCGATCCATGCATTACCCAGGCCGTCAAGGGCACTCGGCCGCCAGTCAGTGGAAAGGAGAGAGACACCATGACCCACACCGCCGAGACCGGCGAGGCCACCGGCACGAAGGACAAGGACTACAACCTCGTCTGGTACGTCGAGGCATGCCTGAGCAACGCGCTGCGCATGGAGACCTACATCCAGGACGCGGAACGGGAGAAGGACACCGAGGTCGCGGAGCTGTTCCGCAAGGCCCAGGCGGACAGCCGCAAGGGAGCCGAGCTGGGCAAGCAGCTCCTGAAGGCCCGCATCGGCAGCTGATCCGCTGACGGAAAGTTCGGAAAGATCTCCGACGGCCCCCGAGAGCCTCGCCCTCGGGGGCCGTGGCATTCGGGGGCCGTGGCATGCCGCGACGTGGGCCGCCGGTTGCATTCCCCCGGTTCGCCTCAGATCACCCCAGCACGGCGACCGCGAACGCGATGCAGAAGGTCACGAACAGCGCCACAAAGAGCCAAATGACGATCGTGGGCCCCTTCGACCAGCCCTTCGTGGGGTTGTACGTCTCGCGGGGGCCCGCTTCCGACAGGCCGCCCTCGGCCGGTGGGGTCTCGCCCGGGGGCACGCCCACGCTCGGCCGAAGTCCGGGAGATCCGGGAGATCCGGGAGTCGCAGGACTTCCGGGCGACCCAGGACTTCCGGAAGGCCCGGGAGATCCGGCAGGCCCGGGAGTGCGGTCAGGGTGCGAGTTCTGCTGGTCCATGTCCGATGCGCTCCTTTCCGCCTGCGGCGCGCCGGCTCCCCCGGTCCGCCACCCCGTTCGGGCGCCGTCCCCGGTGGACTCTTCCCACCATACGGCGGAAGAGTGGCCGGGCACGGCCCGGCGTTCGCGGCACACCGACCGTGAGCGTCACAGTCGCCCGGCGTTCGAGGCGGTGTCGGTGTGGAACACCAGCTGTCCGTCCGCGACCTCCACCCGGGCCCGGGCGCCGGACGGGATCTCGCCGTCCAGCAGCAGTCGCGACAGACGGATGTCCACCTCCCGCTGGATGGTGCGGCGCAGCGGCCGGGCACCGTACGCGGGTTCGTGGCCCCGCCGCGCGATCCAGTCGACGGCCTCCGGGGCGAACTCGACGGTGACGTCCTGGGCGTGCAGCCGGCGGCGGGTCTCCTCCAGCAGCAGATCGGTGATCTGGCGCAGATGGTCGTCCGTGAGCTGCCGGAAGACCACGATCTCGTCGATGCGATTGAGGAACTCGGGGCGGAAGTGCTCGCGCAGCGGTCGCAGGACGCGCTCGCGCCGGGCCTGCTCGTCCGTCTCGGCGTCCGCGGTCCCGAAGCCGAGGGCGCCACGCCCGCCGATGGCCTCGGAGCCGAGGTTGCTGGTCATCACGACGACCGTGTTGCGGAAGTCCACCGTACGGCCGTGGGCGTCGGTGAGCCGGCCGTCGTCGAGCACCTGGAGCAGTGTGTTGAACACGTCCGGATGCGCCTTCTCGATCTCGTCGAACAGGAGCAGCGCGTAGGGGCGGCGGCGCACCGCCTCGGTGAGCTGCCCGGCCTCCTCATGGCCGACGTATCCGGGCGGGGCGCCGACCAGCCGGCTGACGGTATGCCGCTCCTGGTACTCGCTCATGTCCAGCCGGACCATCAGGTCCTCACTGCCGAACAGCGCCTCGGCCAGCGCCCGCGCGAGTTCGGTCTTGCCGACGCCGGTCGGGCCGAGGAAGAGGAAGCTGCCGATGGGGCGGCCGGGGTCGGCAAGACCGGCGCGGGAGCGCAGCACCGCCTCGGCGACGGCGCCCACGGCCTCGTCCTGCCCGATGACCCGCTCGCGAAGGTGTTCCTCCAGGCCGAGCAGGCGGGCCTTCTCCTCCTGGGTGAGGCTGCTGACCGGGATCCCGGTCTGGCGGGAGACCACCTCGGCGATGTCCTCGGCGGTGACCTCCAGGCCCTGTCCGTCGTCGGGCTCGGTGCCGCCGTCGGCCTCGATCCGGCGGTTCAACTCGCTGATGTGGTCGCGCAGTTCGGTGGCCCGCTCGTACTCCTCCGCGGCCACCGCCTGGTCCTTGTCCCGGGTCAGCTTCTCGACCTCGCGTTCCAGGGTGCGGGTGTCGGTGCCCTTGGTACGCGAGCGCAGCCGCACCCGGGCGCCTGCCTGGTCCACCAGGTCGATGGCCTTGTCGGGCAGGAACCGGTCGGTGAGGTAGCGGTCGGACAGTTCCACGGCGGCGAGCAGCGCCTCATCGGTGAAGCGGACCTGGTGATGGGCCTCGTAGCGGTCGCGCAGGCCGCGCAGGATCTCCACCGCGTCGGCGGCGGAGGGCTCCGGGACCAGGATGGGCTGGAAGCGCCGGGCCAGCGCCGCGTCCTTCTCGATGTGGCGGCGGTACTCCTCCAGTGTGGTGGCGCCGATGACATGGAGTTCGCCACGGGCCAGGGCGGGCTTGAGCATGTTGCCCGCGTCCATGGAACCGCCCTCGGTGCCGCTCGATCCCGCGCCGACCACGGTGTGCAACTCGTCGATGAAGACGATCAGCTCCTCGGAGTGGGTGCGGATCTCGTCGATGATGCCGCTCAGCCGCTCCTCGAAGTCGCCGCGGTAGCGGGTGCCCGCGACGACCGCGGACATGTCCAGCGCGACCACCCGGCGGCCGAGGAGGATGTCGGGGACGTCTCCCTCGGCCACGCGCTGAGCGAGTCCCTCGACGATGGCGGTCTTGCCGACACCGGCGTCGCCGATCAGTACGGGGTTGTTCTTGCCCCGGCGGGACAGCACCTCGACCGTCTGCTCGATCTCCTGCTCACGGCCGATGACCGGGTCGATCCGCCCCGCGTGGGCGAGGTCGGTCAGATCGCGGCTGAACTTGTCGAGGGTGGGCGTGTTCTGCCGTCGGCCGGGCTGCTGACCGGCCGCCCTGCTGACCGACGGCCGGCCCGGTGCGCTCTGCGGTCCGCCCCGGCCCGCCGCGGGGTCGAAGGGCAGGGAGTTGAGGATACGGCCGGCCGTGGAGTCGTGGTTGGCGGCCAGCGCCCCGAGCACATGCTCAGGGCCGATGTAGGAGGCGCCGTTCGCACGGGCCAGTTCGTGTGCGTCCAGCAGGGCGCGCTTGACCGCGGGGGTGACGGACAGCTGGGTGCGCCGCGGCCCCTCGCCGCTCATCCGGTCGATCTCCGCGGCCAGCGCGTCGGTGTCGGCGCCCGCCCCCGCCAGCAGCCCCCGGGTCGGCTCGGTGGCCAGCGCCGCACGCAGCAGATGCTTGGTGTCCAGATCGGCACTGCCGTGCTCGGCGGCGTAGGTGGCCGCTTCGGCGACGAGTTGCCGGGCAGGGTCGCTCATCAGGCGGCCGATGTCGATGTGGCGGAGGCCGGGGCGCGGTCCGCCGCCGAGGAATCGCGCCATGAATTCCTCGAACGGGTCTGGACCGAAGTCCCCCGGACCCATGAAACCGCTGCTCATGGCCTTCCGTTCCGCGGTCCCGGCCAGGCGTCCGGACCGGGCCCGCTCTCTTGAGAGGCTTGATCCTTTCCGGGCGCGGGTGCCCGGGAGGCGCCCCTGTTACACCTGCGGTCGCCGGGGCGCGGGTTGCCACGGCCCAAGACGACACCGACACACGGTCAGTACTCAGTGAGCAACACGCAGTCACCGACCTTCTCGCGGTGCGACGTGCGCCTTCTTGCGAGAGCCTGGAGCCAGGGAGCGTGCCCGGCAGTCGCGCCGCACATCCGGGGTGACACCTGCACCTAGCGAGGAAGGCGGGCCGTGATGAGCGCTTCGGATACGCGCGCCATGAGGCGGAGCCAGGGCGAGATGGCCCCACCCTCGGCGATCAAGCTGAACATCAACGATCAGGTGCGGCAGCTCGAGGTGGATCCGCGGACCTCGCTGCTCGACGCGCTGCGTGAACATCTGCGCCTGAGCGGGACCAAGAAGGGGTGTGATCACGGGCAGTGCGGCGCCTGTACGGTGCTGATCAACGGCCGACGCGTCCTCTCCTGCCTGACACTCGCCGTGATGCACGAGGACGACGAGATCATGACGATCGAGGGCTTGGGCGATCCCGGCCATCTGCACCCCATGCAACGGGCCTTCGTCGAGTGCGACGGCTTCCAGTGCGGGTACTGCACCCCCGGCCAGATCTGTTCGGCCGTCGGCATGCTCGCCGAGGTGAAGGCGGGCTGGCCCAGCCATGTCACCACCGACGTGTCCTCGCCGCGGGTCGCGTTGACCGATGACGAGATCCGCGAGCGGATGAGCGGCAACATCTGCCGGTGCGCCGCCTATCCGAACATCGTCGCGGCCATCCGCGGCAGCGCGGAGGGAGACGCCACATGAAGTCCTTCACCTACGAGCGGGCGACGGACACCCGGGCCGCCGTCGCCGCGGCGGCCCAGCCGGGCGCGAAGTTCATCAGCGGCGGCACCAATCTGCTCGACCTGATGAAGCTCGACGTCGAATACCCCAGCCATCTGGTGGACATCAGCAGGCTTCCGCTGCGGGACATCGAGGAGCTGCCGGACGGTGGACTGCGTATCGGCGCCCAGGCGCGGAACTCCGATGTGGCGGCCGATCCCAGCGTGCGCACCCGCTATCCGGTGCTGTCGGAGGCGCTGGTGTCGGGCGCCTCGGGGCAGCTGCGCAACAAGGCGTCCACCGGGGGAAATCTGGTGCAGCGCACGCGCTGTCCCTACTTCTACGACACGGCCGCGGGCTGCAACAAGCGCAACCCCGGATCGGGGTGCGCGGCGATCGGCGGGTTCAACCGGATCCACGCGATCCTCGGCGCGAGCGAGTCCTGCATCGCCACCCACCCATCGGACATGGCCGTCGCGATGACCGCGCTCGACGCGGAGATCGAGCTGCTGCGGGCCGATGGATCGATGCGCCGCGTCGCCATCACGGACTTCTACCGGCTGCCGGGCGATACGCCGCACATCGAGAACGTGCTGGGTGACGACGAGATGATCACGGGCGTGCTCCTGCCGCCGCCCCTGCCGGGCCGGCAGATCTACCGCAAGGTGCGGGACCGGGCGTCGTACGAGTTCGCTCTGGTCTCGGTGGCGGCCGTGGTCTCGGCCGACCAGGGAACGATCCGAGAGGCGCGGGTGGCGTTCGGCGGTGTGGCGCACAAGCCGTGGCGGTCCGTCGAGGCGGAGGACGCGCTGACCGACCGTCCGGCCGCGATGGACACCTATCGCGCCGCCGCCGAGGCGGCGCTGCGCGGCGCGGTCGGGCGGGGTGACAACGACTTCAAGATCGAGCTGGCCAAGCGCACACTGTGCCGCACGCTGGCGCAAGCGGCCGGGGCGAGCTGAGGAGGCGAGATGATCGGGCAAGCTGTGAACCGTGTCGACGGCCCGCTGAAGGCCACCGGCCGGGCCGCCTACGCCTACGAGCACTGGGAGGCCGGTCAGCCGCTCTACGGCTTCATCGTCGGCGCGACGATCGGCAAGGGCCGCATCACCCGCATCGACACCGGGGACGCGGAAGGCGCGCCCGGTGTCCAGCTGGTGATGACCTACCTCAACGCCCCGGCGCAAGGCCCCCGCGACGAGTCCATTCCCTTCGAATACTGGCGCGCGCAGCCGATGTTGACCGGCCCGGACATCCACTTCTACGGCGAGCCGGTGGCACTGGTCGTAGCCGAGACCTTCGAGCAGGCACGGGACGCGGCCGATCTGGTCGAGGTCGAATACCGTTCCGGGCGGGGCCGTTTCGACTTCGGCGAGTTCGAGGACGACACCTACATCCCGAAGACGGTCAACGCCGGTCTCCCCACCGACACCGCGGTCGGCGACTTCGACGCCGGGTTCGCCGGTGCGGAGGTCAAGGTCGACGAGCAGTACACGACGCCGTACGAGTTCTCGATGCCGATCGAACCGAACGCGTCCATGGCGGAACCGCGCGGCGAGGACCTGGTCGTCTACGTCAGCTGCCAGATCACCGACGCGGCGCGGGACTCGGTCGCCAGCACACTGATGATGAACCCGGAGCGGGTCCATATCGTCACCCCCTTCGTCGGCGGCGGCTTCGGCTCCAAGCTGGGCATCCACTCCGAGACGATCCTGGCGGCGCTCGCCGCCCGCACACTGGGCCGGCCGGTCAAGGTCACGCTGACCCGCCAGCAGGTCTTCCAGCTCGTGGGCATGCGCCCCACGTCCAGCCAACGGGTCCGGCTGGGCGCGGGGCGCGACGGACAGCTGGCCGCGATCGCCCACGACGTCACCATGCACACCAACCCCGACGTCGAGTACGCCGAGCAGACCGCCGCCACCGTCCGCAGCCTCTACGCCGCGCCCCACCGGCTGACCAGCCACCGGCTGACGGCGCTCGACCTGCCGCGCGGAACGGACGTCCGCGCGCCGGGCGAGGCACCGGGCATGCTCTCGGTCGAGTCGGCGATGGACGAGCTGGCCGATGCGCTCGGGATGGACCCGGTCGAACTGCGGATCCGCAACGAGCCCACCGTCGATCCCGAGCGGAACGTGCCGTACAGCGATCGGCACCTGGTGGAGTGCCTGCGCGAAGGCGCGCGCCGGTTCGGCTGGGAGAACCGCCCGGCCACGCCAGCGAGTGTGCGCGAGGGACGGTGGCTGATCGGCTACGGCATGTCGGCCGCCATCCGGGGGCACTTCCAGGGGCCGACGACCGTGCGGGTGCGGTTGGAGCCGGACGGCACCGCCGTCATCCAGACCGACATGACCGACATCGGCACGGGCACCTACACCATCCTGACCCAGGTCGGGGCCGAGGGACTCGGACTCCCGCTGGAACGGGTGCGAATCGACCTCGGACGTTCGGATAACCCCTCCAGCTGGGGGTCCGGCGGCTCGTGGGGCGCCACCAATTCGTCCACCGCGGTGCACCGGGCCTGCGCGGCCCTGCGCACGAAGCTGCTGGCCGCGGCCTGCGGCGACGCACGCTCCCCGCTGCACGGCCAGGACCCGGCAGCCGCCGTGTTCTCCGACGGCGACGTGGCCATCGGTGGCGCGTCCGAGGCGCTGCGCGAGATCGTCGCTCGCCACCATCCCGACGGTGTGGAGGCGGAGGGCAAGACCCGCTTCATGGGCGACGATCCGAACTACTCGGACTACTCGATCAACACCTACGGGGCCCATTTCGCCGAAGTGGGCGTCGACGCGGACACCGCCGAGATCCGTCTGCGGCGGATGCTCAGCGTGTTCTCGGTGGGCCGTGTGTTCAATCCGAAGACGGCCCGTTCGCAGCTGATCGGCGGCATGATCTGGGGCGTCGGCGCGGCCCTCGAGGAAGAGGCCGTCGTCGATCCGCGATCCGGCGCCTTCGTCAACCGGGACTTCACGGGGTATCTGGTGCCGGTCCACGGCGACATCCCCGCCGACATCGAGGCCGTCGTTCTCGAGGGGTACGACGACAAGGCCAATGACCTCGGCGCGAAGGGCATCGGTGAAGTGGGCATCTGCGGATCCGGTGCGGCGGTGGCCAACGCGGTGTTCAACGCCACCGGAGTGCGCGTGCGGGACTTCCCCATCACGCTCGAGAAGCTGTTGCCCGGATTGCCGGCCATGGTCTGACCCCCTGGGCATGGCCCGTCGACCGCGCAGTGGTCGGGCGTAGCGTCGTCCCATGACGATCACTGACGAGACCATCGCAGGGCTGCGGAGCGCGGCGGCCGCGGGCGATGCCCGAGCCGCGCTGCGGCTGGGGCGGTTGCTGTGCCTGACGGCGGCGGACCCGGCCGAGCCCGGGGACGGCGAGCCGACCTGGCCCGAAGAGCCCTGGCTGCGCGCCGCCGTGGAGGCACACCCCGATGATGTCGAGGCTCTGGCCCTGCTGGCCGGGCGCCTCGCCCAGCAGATCTCCTACTGGGAGGCGTGTCTGGACATGAACCCCGACGTCATGAAGGGGTACGGGGAGGACGAGAGCACCGTCGAACGGCGGCATATCGAGGCGGAGGGGCTGTACGCCCGGATACGCGCGGCCGGTCCCAACCGCCACGCGGGGGCCGGGCTGGACGAGTTGGCCGTACTCCTCGGGGTCAGTGACAAGCCCGCGGCGGAGGGTGCGTACAGCTTCTATGTGATGGAGGACGAGGCATGGAGCGGCTCCGTGCGGCACAGCGCGATCATCGTCGCGTCCGACGCCGATGAGATCCGCTGGGCCTGCGACAAGTGGTTCACGCTGGCCGAGGGCGGCATCGGTGGCGAACCCACCCTGACCGCCTATGTGGACGGCGCGGAGGTGGCCTCGGCCGGCCTCGGCCCGCACCTCGCGGACGGGGGCGTGGACTGGGACGCCGTCGCCCTGCCCGGGCTTTCCGGTTCCCGGCTGCCCGCGGGACTGCCGGTCCCGGGCCGCGGGCTTCATTATGGCTTTGCCGGGGGAGCCGAGTAGTAAGTCGGTGAGGCGGGGGGAGAGACCGTATGGACGAAGGACTCGCGGCGTTCTTCGCCAGCGTGGCGGCCCTTGTTGGCGCCCTCATTGGGGGCGGCTTTTCGGCGCGGGCGGCGCGTATCGGCGGCGAGAAGACCGTGGAGGCGGCGCGCCAGCAGGTGAGGGACCAAGCGCGGGCTGAGTCGGAGCGATGGCTCATGCAGGCCCGCCACGACGCCTATCAGGTGACCTTGGGTGCGATCCAGGCGTACGCGGGTGCCCTGATCCTGCCCACGGCGGAAGCAACGGCCACAGAGGCGGCGAAGCAACGGTTCCACTCGGCCGAATTACGGGTCAAAGTGGTAGGCCCGGAGGCGGTCCGAAACGCGGCCCGTGAGCTATCGCTCACCCTCATCAATGTGCAACGTGTCCTCGACGACGGTCAGCCGATCGAGTCGTGGATGGCGAACATGATCGAGGAACGGCACAGCGCCTTCGTCGAGGCCGTCACCGCTGTGTACGCGTGGGAGCCCGACGCCGCGGGCGACGTCCCGTAGCGGCCCACCGTGACCGCCTCGATCAGCCCGTGTGGGCCTCCGAATCAGGTGTCTCGCTCCCGGGCTTGGGCGGTACGCAGAACCACGCGAGACCCGCGGCGGTCAGATAGACGAGGGCGCCCACGGCCATGCTGGTGCGCAGCCCCTCGCCGTAGTCGGCGACCGTGGCGAGCAGGGTGCCGCCGAGTGCGACGCCGGTGGCACTGCCGAGCCGGCGGTGGTGTTGAACAGGGCCGAGGCGGTCCCCGAGTACGCCGGGGGCGCGGCGCCCATGACGGTGGAGGCGGAGCCGGTGAGCGCGAAGGAGGTGCCGAATCCCGCTGCCATCATCGGGACCACCAGCAGCGGGTAGGCGGGCTCGGCTCCCGCCGCGACCCAGCCCGCCAGCCCCAGGGCCGCCAGAAGCATGCCGGTGCACACCAGCGGACGATCGCCGGTCATGCGGGCCAGCCGCCCGGAGAGGATGGACGCGAACATGGTCATCGCCACCGCCGGGAAGAGCGCGAGGCCGGTGACAAGGGCGCTGTAGCCGCGCTGGTGCTGGAAGTCCAGGCTGGCGGTGAACACCATGCCGTAGAAGCCGAAATTGAACAGCAGGCCGATGACGGCTCCGCCGCCCAGCGCTCGCGAGCGCAGCAGGCTCGTCGGCAGGGCGGGGAAGCGGGCGAGCCGCTCGCGTAACACGAACGCCGTGGCGGCCAGTACGGACAGGCCCGCCCCGGCGAGGACGGCCGGATCGGACCATCCGCGTCGGCCCGCCTCGTTGAGCGCGGCGGTCAGCAGGGCCACCGCCGCCACGACCGCGCACTGCGCCGGCCAGTCGAGCGGCCGGGTGGTGAGCGGGTCGGAGGGGGCCACGCGACGCAGTGTCAGGACCAGACAGGCGACGCCGACGGGCAGATTGATGAGGAACACCCACCGCCAGCCCACGGTGGAGACCAGCAGCCCGCCCAGCAGCGGCCCCGCCGAGGCCGCGATCCCCGCGATGGAGCCCCATACCCCGAAGGCCCGCGAGCAGGCGGCCGGAGCCGGATACGCCTGCTGGAGAAGGGCCAGCGAGCCGGGCACGATCAGCGCCGCGCCGAGGCCCTCCACCATCCGGGCGGCGACGAGGAAGGGGGCACTCGGCGCGAAGGCGCAGGCGGCCGAGGACACGGTGAACACCACCACGCCGGTGCAGAAGATCCGTCGGTTCCCCAGCCTGTCCCCCAGCGCTCCACCGCTCAGCAGGAACCCGGCGAAGACAAGGGTGTAGCCGTCGGTGATCCACTGGATGCCGGTGAGCGAAGCCGACAGCTCCCGGCCGATCACGGGCAGAGCGCCCTCCGCTCAAGAAACGCAAGTACGCCTTGACAATTTCACTTTGTCAAGGCGTACTTGCCCCATGCCTCTTCCTGATCTGGACGACCTCATCGCGCAAGTGGACAGGACCTGCGATGCCGCACACCGCCCCGGTGGACAAGAGCAGCCCGACTGGCTCGCACTGCTGTCGACGGCGGCGAACCTGGCGGGCCAACTGCAGGCCCTGGCCGATGACTTGGTGGAGGACTATGTCGAGCACTGCCGGATGCACGGCTCCTCCTGGACGGACATCGGGGCGGCGCTCGGTGTGACCCGGCAAGCGGTGCAGCAGCGCTTTCACGCCCCGCACAAGCGCTACGGCCCCGAGACCATGTCCGAGGACCTCCGCCAGGCCATGACGCACATCAAGCGGGCGGCGGTGCAGCATCGCAACAACTACATCGGCACCGAACATCTGCTCTGGGGACTGACCGCGGAGGACAACAAGGCCACACGGCTCCTGCGAGCCGCCGGTGCATCACCCGAAGACGTGCACAAGGCGGTCGGGAGCCGACTCAGCATGGGAGCGTCGCAGGCAGCGGAACGCATCGCGTGGACCCCCTACTCCCGCAAGGCCATCGCGATCGCGGAGGAGCTGGCCGAGACGGCGGGTTCGACGCACATCGACTGCGACCACCTGCTCCTGGGTCTCGCTCAGATCGCCCGCGGTGTGGCCGCCACGGTGCTCGGCGACGCCGGGCTTGATCTGGCCACCTTCGCCGACGCCTCTTCGCGGCTCTCGGACACGGCAGGCTGAGCCACGGCTGTCCACGCACCTCACACCAGGGATACTGGGCACGTGGCCCACACGCGCGAGGGTCCGCGGTCCCTCCCCACCGAACTGCGGCCCTATCTGGAAGAACTCGTCCGGCGCACCCGCACGGTGTGCGGGCCCCATCTGATGAGTGTCCTCGCGGTCGGTTCCCTCGCACTCGGGGACTACCGCCATGGGCGCAGCGACGTCGATGTGACGGTCGTCGTGGAACCGTCGCTGCCCGGTTCGGCCCTGCTCGACCTGGCCGGGGCCCTCGCCCACCCGCATCTGCCCTGCCCGGCGGCGGGGCTGGAACTGGTGGTCTACGGAACGGATTTCGTCCGCCATCCCTCGGGTGCTGCCGGGTACCTTCTGGACCTCAACACCGGCCCGCTGCTGCCGAACCGGGCCGACTTCGACGCGGCGCGGTCCCCGGCGTTCTGGTACGTCATCGACCGCTCCGTGGCCCACCAGACCGGGCTGACGCTGTTCGGCCGCCCGGCCCGGGAGGTGGTCGCCGCACCGGACCGCCCGGATCTGCTCGCCGCGATCCGGGCCTCCGTCCGTGAGCACAGCGACGGCGAAGGCCACCTCGCCGACAGCCGTGTGCTCAACGGCTGCCGCTCGGTGGTGTTCTGCCGTACGGGCCGCTGGCTGGCCAAACGCACGGCGGCGCGTGAAATCGCCCTGGCCGAGGGGGAGTTCCGGCCGCTCATCGAGGCCGCGGTGCGCAGCTTCGAGCGCCCCCGCTCCTCCGCGATCCCGCTGCCCGCCGCCGAGGTACGGACCTTCCTGGCCTGGGTACGCGAACGGGTCGATCAGACCGCCCGGGCGGCCGGGGCCTGAGCGGGGCCCGCGGCCCCGCAGCGCCGCCGCGTTCGGCCCCTTCGCCCACGGCAGACGCCGGCCGTTGGCTTGAGCCGCGCGCTCAGGGCCGCAGCAGGATGCGGATCGGGTTGCCCTCCCGCTCACGCAGCCGGCGGATGCCCTCGTTGACTTCCTCCAGGGACAGGATCGCGCTGACCGACCCGGAGATGTCCAGACGGCCCCGGGCGGTGAGCTCGACCAGGTCCTCCAGATGCTCCATGCGATACCCGGTGTGTCCGATCACCGTGTGGCGGTTGCGCACGAAGTGGAGCTCCGGGCCCACGGCCAGAGGGTCGGGAGAGATGCCGACGAGCACCAGGCGGCCCCGGTGGCCGAGGGCACGCTCCGCCTGGGTGAAGGAGGGCGTACGGCCGACGCAGTCGAAGGCGACGTCCAGGCCCTTGCCTGCCGTGATCTCCTTCAGCCTGGCCTTGGTGTCACCGTCCGTCGGGTCGAGCGCGAAATCGGCGCCCAGGGCGAGGGCGCGCTCGCGGGCGGCGGGGAGGGGGTCGAGGGCGACGATCGGGGAGGCTCCGCAGATGCGGGTGAGCTGCACGAGGTGGGTGCCCAGACCGCCCAGCCCCCAGATGCCCACGGATTCGGCGGACCGCAGCTGGGCGGTGTCGATGGCGCCGTACGGGGTGGAGACGGCGTCGGCGAGCACGGCGGCGTGTTCCAGGGGTACGGAGTCGGGCACGGCGATGAGCGTGGTGGCGTCGGTCAGGACGTACTCGGCCCAGGCCCCGTCGTAGTGGAAGGCCATCACCTGGAGGTCCTCACAGGTGTTCGTGCCACCGCCGAACCGGCAGGCGGGACACGTACCGCACGCCTTCCCCGCCCCCAGGACCACCCGGTCGCCCGCCTTCCAGTGCCCCACGCCGTCGCCGACCGCCGCCACCACGCCCGATGCCTCGTGTCCGGGGGTGACCACCGGCAGCCGTGGCGGGATACGGCCGTCGAGCTGGCTCAGGTCCGACTGGCAGATGCCGCACGCGGCCACCTTGACCACGACCTCGCCCACTCCCGGCCGGGGCACGGGCACTTCCTCGACCTTCAACGTGCCCGCTGCCGTGTCGAACCGCGCGGCGCGCATCGTGGCCGGGAGGTCGTCCGCCACCGAGCCTGCCGTTGAGTCCGCGCCGGTGCGTATCGATCGTGCGTCCAAGGTCATCCGTGGTTCCTTTCACGTACTTGGCCGGTTGGCGCGCCGATCACCGCGTCGGTCCGGGAACGGCGAGTGATCATGATGCCGCACGCAGTCTGCCCCATGCGGCACACGCCGTGTGCCACTGCCCGGTCAGCGGTGCGCGTCGCGCAGCAGCGTCTCGACGACGCGGTCGACGAAGGTGGCGAGCTCCTGCGCGTCCTGCCGTCCGAAGCTGGAGGTCCACAGGGCGAAACGGCCGAACAGGGCGGACCACAGGAGCATCGCGGTCTGTTCGGCGCCGTCCGGCCAGCGCAGCCCTTCCGCTTCGCAGATGTGGATGGCATCGACCCACTGCCGCCACAGCAGACGGGCCGGATGGGTCCGGCCGGGTACGCCGAAGCTGGACGAGTTATGACCGAACATCAGGCGAGTGACACCGCGCTCGGTGCGGGCGAAGGTGCAGAAGGCGTTCGCCTGGGCGCGGAGGCGCTCGCCGGCATCGGCTCCCTGAGCAGCTGCCTGGGCGTCGGCGTCGCGCATGGCCGCGACGACACGTTGGTAGCCGTCCTCGGCGACGGCCCGGGCGAGCTGGTCCTTGTCGGCGAAGTGCAGATACATGCTCTGGGCGGCGATGCCGACTTCGCGTGCCACCTCCCGGAGGGACACCGGCAGGGGGTTTCCGGTGAGCTTCTGGTCGAGGAGCCGCGCCACGGCGGCCAGAATCTCCGCGCGGAGCCGGTCCCCCTGGCCACGGGGATTGCGCCTACGTGTGGTGTCGGTGGCGGTGTCCTCGTTCATGCGTCACATTCTGCGGTACGTCGATGCCCGGGCACGGAAGGCCGGTGATCCAGCGCGCTTCCGTACGCCGCTCACCAGGTGACCGGAAGGGACGTGAGGCCATAGACGATGGAGTTCTTCTTGAAGGGCAGTTCGCCCTCGGCGATGGCGAGCCGCAGCCCAGGGACGCGTTCGAAGAGCCGTGGCCAGGCGACCTGCATCTCCACCCGCGCCAGGTTCTGCCCCAGGCACTGGTGGGAGCCGAATCCGAACGCCACGTGGCGGCGGGCGTTGCGCCCGATGTCGAGCGTATTCGCGGGGCTCTCACCCTGGTTGGCGCCGAAGGCACGCGGATCCCGGTTCCCCGCGATCAGCGAGACGATGACTCCCTCCCCCTCGCGGACAAGCTGCCCGCCCACCTCGATGTCCTCGAGGGCCACACGCCGCGGATCGGTGGAGACGATGCTCCAGTAGCGCAGCATCTCCTCCGCGGCGCTGGGGGCCAACTCGGGGCGGTCCCGCAGCCGGTCCCGCTGATCGGGGTTGACCAGGAGCGCCATCGTGCCCAGGCCCAGCATGTTGGCGGTGGTCTCGTGCCCGGCGCCGACCAGAATCCCGACCAGGGCGGGCAACATCTCGGGCGCGAACCCGTCCGGCCCGGTGTGATGCGTAAGCAACCGGCTGATCATGTCGTCCGAGGACTCACGGCGCTTCCGCTCCACAAGGGCCTCGTAGTACGCGAACGCCTCCCGCTGCGTACGGGCGCGCTCCTCGTGGCTGACGTCCAGGTCCGTCCCGGCGTTGGCATGGCGCTCGAAAAGGGCGTGGTCCTCGTAAGGGACACCGAGGATGAGGCAGATGGCCCGGGAGGGCAGGGGCAGCGCGAAGTCCTGGATGAAGTCGACCGGACCGCCCTTGGCCAGCATGGCATCGATCAGTTCATCCGTGATCCGCAGCAGCTGCTCGCGCATCGCCTGAGTCCGCCTGACGCTGAACTCCTTGGTGAGCATCTGCCGTAGCCGGGCATGCTCGGGGTCGTCCAGCCGCAGAAACAGACCGCCCTCGTGTTCGGGCTGGTTGGAGTGAACCAGCGGGAAGTCCGGGTTGCGTACGTCGGCGCTGAAGGACGGGGAGGAGAGGACGGCCCGGATGTCCGCGTGCCGCGTGGCCAGCCAATGCGTGGAGCCGTCCCAGATGGTGACCTTGTGCAACCCACCGGCTTCCCGGAACGCGGTGTGCTGCGAAGGCGCGCTGAACGGACAGCTGCGCGGGGCGGGGAAGAACGGTGCTTCCTCGGCGGAAGCGGTCCCGGATGCGGTGGTCGTCATCTCACCTTCCTCGGTTGAGGGGTTGAGCCCTCCCTCAGTTGAGGAGTTTGAGGCCCCGGCGGCACCTCAACGCCACTCCCCCGCCCCGGGGCCCGCCACTGCCTCGTGGATAGCCTGACGCTTGTCACCTTATGGGCGTCACCTTACTGACACAAGAGGCTCCGCGACGCGACCGCCTGCCTGAGGTGGTCCGCGAAGGAGCGCCCTGTCACGGCCTCGACCACGCCGGTCGGGACGAGGTAATTGGCGCTGCTGCAGGCGTACTTGGTGCCGGGCGGGCCGATCGGTCGCGAGTGGCCACAGACCCAGCCCAGCGGCGGGATCAACCCCACGTGGCATTCACACGGATGTACCATCCAGCACCAACGTGCAATGGGCCCAGATAAGGGAGCTCGTAGTGGACACTCCTGCCGAGAGCGCCAACTTGAAGTCCCAGTACGCGGCTCAGGTCGCGGCCGATCTGGAACGCAACTACGCCGAGCACGAACGTCTCAGCTCCGAAATCGTGGCGCTGCAAGAGCAGTTGGCGGTGCTGGAAGACAACCGGGCGCTTCTGCTCAGCATGCGGCAGACCCTTGGTGGCGATGCCGCCGGTGGCGCGACGGAGAACGGTGGCGTCAGTGGCTCCGGGGATGGTTCCTCCGCGCAGCGAGAGGTCGCGGCGCTGTCCGCCACGCGCAAGGCGAGGAAGAAGGCCAACGCGGCCGGTGGCAAGCGGAAGAGGGCGGAGCCGGGCGAAAGCCGTCCGCGGCGTCAGCGGGTGCGGGAATCGGGGGTGCCCACGCTTCGGGAGCTTGTGAGTAATGACCTCGCCCAGCACGGTGAGCCCCGCTCCGCGGCAGAGGTGACCGCCGCGCTGAGCAAGGCTCTTCCGGACCGCGAGATCAAGCCCACGGTCGTGCGCGGCACTCTCGAATCGCTTGTCGCCAAGGGGCAAGCACACCGCACCAAGCAGAAGAAGTCCGTCTTCTATTCGGCGGCCACCACGGATGCGGCCGCCGGTCCGGACGAGCCCAGCGAGGCACGCGCTTCCTGAGATGCCACGGACGACAAGGGTTCAGCGCAGGTGACGGGCGCTGCGGCGTTCCCGGAGCAGAACCCGCGCGGTGGCCGGTAGCGGCGGACGGGCGGAGGCGCGGAGGAGGCCGGGGCCCTTGGTGGCGGCCGCCGTGGTCGTGAGCAGCTCGATCCGGATCATGGCGCGGAAGAGCGGTCGGCCGTCGGGCGGTGCGAGGCCGACCATGCTCCGGCTGGTGGCCAGGCACTCGCGGGCCTGGCCGAGCAGGTGCGCCAGAAGGCTCCGGATCGCGGGGGTGTCCCGGGCGTTCTCCAGGTCGGCGCGGGTGACACCATGAGCGTCGAGCGTCTCCCGCACCAGATTCAGGCGCCCGTCGGCGAGGTCCTCGGACAGGTCGTTGACGAAGTCCAGGCGCTGGCTGCCGTCGATGTACATACGGCACGCCTCGCGGTAGTCCGTTGCCGGATCCTCCCCGGCGATCAGGCCCGCGATCAGCATGAACGCCGGGAGCGCATACGCGTCGACGTAGCGCTGGTAGTCCGCTTCGGTGGCGAATCCGGCGAACTCCAACTCCATGGCGGCCGCGTCGAGGAAGTCCTCGATCCGGCCGCGCATCCCGGGGTGCGCGGAGACGGTGTGCAGCAGTGACCGTACGGCGGCATGGTCGCTTTCGCCACCGGCCAGGCCGTCACATACCTCCTTCACCCACTCCGCGCAGGCCCCGGCGCGCTCCGCGACGGGGCCGCTGTCGAGGAGGGTGTCGGTGCGGTGCATGAAGGCGGTCGCCGCGATCACATGCGGCAACAACGGCGGGGGCAGCAGCAGGCGCGCGGCGAGGTAGGAGCTGCGCCGGTAGCCCGCGACGAGTTTCCGCTGCTGCGAATAGTCCTCCCGCAGCCTGGGATCGCTGATCCCCGCGGCATCCAGCGCCCTGTCCCACAGGCCCATGCCCGACTCTCCAGATTCCTCGGTCTTCCGGCGGCCGACCGCCAGAACACTACGCGGGCCGGTCGGCCCTGAGCCGCGTCTTCATGTGATCTTGCCTGGCGCCGCGGGTGCCAAGCGTGCCACCGGCGGCAGCGGTGAGTGCTGCGGCGAGGCTCGGAACGCCTGAATCACGAGCGCGGCGAAGCGCCGGGATGCCGCGGCCCGGGCGGCCTTCGATGTGGTGTGGATGCCCCTGTTCGCCATCAGCATCAGGACCAGGTCGTCCAGGACGAAGTCGGGACGCAGATGGCCCGCGTCCTTGGCGCGGTGAGCCAGTTCGGCGATCGACCTCAGCGCGTATTCGCGCTCCGCGACGAAGTCCATCGCATCGGGGAAGGTCGACATGAAGGCTTCGGTGAAGCCCCGGCTGCGGGCGTGCAGCTCACAGGTCTTCTCGATCACGAGGCAGAAGCCGCGCCACGGATCCGGCTCGGCATGCCCCTTGTCGACGATGGCGCGGCATGCGCGCATCTCGTCCGTGAAGGCTTCGGTGGCCAGCATCTGCTTGGTCGGGAAACGGCGGTACAGCGTGGCGGGGCCGACCCCGGCGTGCCGGGCGATCTCCCGCATCGGCACTTTCAGCCCTTCGGTGGCGAACAGCGTGCGGGCCGCATCGAGGATGCGCTCCCGGTTGTCCGAGGCGTCGGAGCGCAGAGTGTGAGGCAGACGGTCGGTCACGGCTCTCACTTTAGCCAAAGTGGACGGGGGCGTCCGCTAGCGTCCCTCGGGCCGGTTCCGATCGATCCCGTCGATCCCATCGACCTCCTCCACCCCAGAGCAAGGAGACGACCTTGAAGGCAGTCGCGATCCAGGCGTTCGGACCTCCCGAAGGTCTGGCAGTGATCGACCTCCCCGTCCCGACTCCGGCCGCCGGACAGGTGCTGATCGCCAATGAGGCGATCGGTGTCGGCGGCTCCGACGCCGTGATCCGCCGCGGGACCCTCGCCGGCTACGGCTTCAAGGAAGGCCATATCCCCGGCAGCGAGGTGGCGGGCACCGTGACCGCGGTCGGCGACGGCGTCGATACGTCGTGGGTCGGTCAGCGCGTGTGGGCGTTCACCGGCGTAAACGGCGGCTACGTCGAACAGGCGATCGCCGCGGTCGAGGAGATCCTCCCCCTCCCCGCGGGCCTCTCCGCTGTCGACGCGGTGACGCTGGGGAGCTCCGGAGTTGTGGCCCACTTCGGCCTGTCCCATGCCCACTTCGCTCCCGGCGACTCGGTGCTGGTGCGGGGCGCGGCCGGCAGCCTCGGCATCATGACGGTCCAGCTCGCGGCGCGTGGCGGTGCCGGGGCGGTGGCGGTCACGACGTCGTCGGCCGAGCGTGGCGATCGGCTGCGCAAGCTCGGCGCCACCCATGTGCTGGACCGCTCCGGCGAGGGAGGCGACGACGCTCCCTCCGGCTACGACGTCATCATCGACATCATCGCCGGCGCGGATATGCCGTCCTTCTTCGCCAGGCTCAACCCGAACGGTCGCATGGTGGCCGTCGGCGCGGTCGGAGGCATGCCACCGGCGGACTTCGGTATGAAGATGATGGCGGCGTTCCAGAAGTCGATGTCGTTCGCCGCCTTCAGCGCCGCCACCGTGGCCGAGCCCGATCGACGTGCCGTGCGGACCGAGCAGTTCGACGCCGCGAGCCGCGGCGAACTGCATACGGTGGTGCACGAGCTGCTGCCGTTGGAGCAAGCCGTGCTGGCGCACCGGAAGATGGACACCGGCGAGGTGTTCGGCAGGATCGTGCTGACACCGTGACCCGCGATACGATACCGGCGACCGTGGGACACGTGGCACCGTACGCCGAGGGAGCTTCCCGGCCAGGTGTAGGGAGAGTGCGTGGAATCGGTGAACGGGCAGGACGACGGCGGCACGTGGCCCACGGGGCTGCACGAGGCGATACGCGCCACCGCGGCCGACATCGCCGCCACGCTGTGCGGCGCATCCGGCACCGGGGCTCCGGTGCCCGGGTCGCGGTGGACGGTCGGGGAGGCGGCGGCGCATCTGGCGCAGGCCAATGAGCTGATGGCGCACCTCGCGGACGGCAGAGAACGCGGCTACGGGGACGGCACACCGCATGGGCTCGCGGAGGCGAACCAGCGCGCGCTCGCCGCGTTCGCCGAGCGCCGGGCCGAGCCGCTGGCCGCCATGATCGTGGAGCAGGCCGACGCCTTCGTCCAGTCCGCGGCCCGGCCCGCGTCACACGCGTCACACGGCGAACTCGTCACGCCGATGGGCCCGATGAGCCTGGAGGTACTGGGGTCGTATCTGCTGACCCATATGCTCGGCCACGGCTACGACCTCGCCCGCGCGCTGGGCAGCCCGCACATGCTCAACCGGGCCCGGGTCGAGCTGACCCTGCCCTTCCTGATCACGGCCATGCCACGGGTGCTCGACACCACCGCCGCCGCCGGGCTCACCGCCCGCTACGCCATCCACCTGAGGGGTGGCGCCTGCTTCGGCGCCACCTTCACCGACGGCGCGGTGACCGTCACACCGCGGCCGCCGAGCCGCCCGGACTGCACCATCCTCACCGAGCCCGTGGCCTTCCTCCTCATGGCGCTGGGCCGCCTCGGACCGTGGAGCGCCGTCGCCAGGGGCCGCGTCCTCACATGGGGCCGCAAGCCCTGGCTCGCACCCCGCTTCCCCACGCTCTTCTCCCCGCCCTGATCCACCCCGTGGCTCAAGTGGCGCAGGCCGGATGGCCCCAGCCGTCGGAGTTCTTGCTGATGCTCTCGCCCTTGGCGTAGGGCGTACCGCAGCGGCACCGGCCGGGGAACTTCGCCTTGATGGACCCCTTTGAGCCGGTGTTCCCCTTTGGGCCGGTGCCCCTCCCCCGCCCCTGTGCCGCCGCCGTACGCGGGCGGGCCGCGCCACCACGACCGGCCGAGCGTGTCGCCGTCTGGGCCTCGGGCGGTGGCAGGGCGGAGCCGAGCGAGGTGCCCACGGGCTGCTGGGTACGGGCCGTGTGGCTGGCCGCCCGGTCGGCGGCAGCGTTGAACGGGTCGCCGTCGATCTGGTGCGCCGGAACGTAGACGAATTCCACCGTGCGGCCGTCCAGCAGCTCGTCGATGCGCATCACGAGCTCACGGTTGGCCACCGGCGACCCCGAGGCGGTCTTCCACCCCTTCTTCCGCCACCCGGGCAGCCAAGTGGTGACCGCCTTCATCGCGTACTGGGAGTCCATGCGCACCTCCAGCGGCACGCCCGCGTCGGTGGACTCCAGCAGCTCTCGCAGCGCGGTCAGCTCGGCGACATTGTTGGTCGCGGTGCCCAGCGGCCCGGCCTCCCAGCGCTCCACCTCACCGTCCGTGCCCGCGATGACCCATGCCCAGGCCGCGGGCCCGGGGTTTCCCTTCGATGCCCCGTCACACGCGGCGATGATCTGTTCAGCCATACGCCGATACTGCCAGCTCCGCTGATCCGGCCCGACGGCAGACCCGTCGGTCGGCCCTCTCCGCGGCCCCAGGGCGTTCACCGGATTCACGCGGAACGGGCACATCGCGTACACGCGTTCGGGCGTCACACATGCGAGTCTCCGAGAGCTTGTGCCTTGAACATCCGTACTCGCGGCGCCAGTTGGCGGTCCGGGTACTCGTCTCGGAGAGGACACCCCCCCACATCATGTCCACTCGCGCGCGCCGGTCACGGCGCCTTCCTCTGCTGGCCGTCGTGGCCGCGGCCGGTGTGGCCGCCCCTTCGGTCGCCGCCGCCAACACACCCGCCACGGCGGACACCACCCGGCCCACGGCCGTGCAGGCGCCCGACGACTACTACCAGGACGCGACGGGCAAGAGCGGCCCGGAGCTGAAGGCGGCGCTGCACACGATCATCAGCGAGCAGACCAAGCTGTCCTACGACGAGGTGTGGGACGCGCTGAAGTCCACGGACGAGGACCCGGACAACCCGTCGAACGTCATCCTCCTCTACTCCGGCCGCTCCCAGGCCAAGGACGCCAATGGCAGCGACCCCGACGACTGGAACCGCGAGCACGTCTGGGCGAAGTCGCACGGCGACTTCGGCACGGCCACCGGGCCCGGCACCGATCTGCACCACCTGCGCCCGGCCAATGTGAAGGTGAACAGCACCCGCGGCAACAAGGACTTCGACAATGGCGGCGAGGAGGTGCCCGACGCCCCGGGCAACCGCACCGACGACGACTCCTTCGAACCGCGTGACCAGGTCAAGGGCGATATCGCCCGGATGATCCTGTACATGGCCGTCCGCTACGACGGAGACGACGGCTTCCCCGACCTCGAGCCCAACGACGAAGTCGACAACGGCTCCGCGCCCAACATCGGCCGTCTCTCCGTACTGAAGAAGTGGAGCGCCGAGGACCCGCCCGACGACTTCGAGAAGAACCGCAACGAGGTCATCTACGACAGCTTCCAGCACAACCGGAACCCGTTCATCGACCACCCGGAGTGGGTCGACTCCATCTGGAAGTAATCCGCGTAGCCACTCCGCGGCCCCGTCCCTGCCCCTGCTCCGGCACATGCGCCGGGGCAGGGGAGCCGGTCCTGGCCACCGCCATGCCACCACCACCCGGCCGCGGACGGCCGTGGCTCCTGTGGTAGGCAGTCCTCGTGCGTATCCTTCTGCCGCTGCCCGACCGGGACTTCGACGTCACCGAGGTGGCCGTGCCCTGGAAGCTGCTGACCGACCTCGGCCATGAGGTGGTGTTCGCCACCGAACACGGCGAAGGTCCACCGGCCGCCGATCCGCTGCTGCTCACCGGAGTGCTCTTCGGGCAACTCGGCGCGGAGCCCGAGCCCAAGGAGTTCTACGAGCAACTCACCGGCGAGGCCGCCTTCCGCCACCCCGTGGCGTGGGCGGACCTCCGGCCCGAGACGTACGACGGGCTGATCCTGCCCGGCGGCCACGCGCCCGGGATGCGCCAGTACCTCGGCTCCGACCTCCTGCGCGAGAAGATCGCGGAGTTCTGGCGGCTGGACCGCCCGGTGGGCGCCATATGCCACGGTGTTCTCGCCCTGGCCCGCACCCGCGACCCGGACACTGGCCGCAGTCTCCTCGCCGACCGGCGCACCACCTGTCTGCCCGGCTACATGGAGCGGACCGCGTACTACCTCACGGCCTGGCGCCGTGGCCGCTACTACCGCACCTACCCGGCCTACGTCCAGGACGAGGTCGTCGCCGCTCTGGACGACCCCGCCCAGTTCGAACGCGGGCCCGTCGAGCTGCGGCGCCGTGGCACGGCCACCGACGACACCCCCGCCTTCGTCGTCCAGGACGGCAGCTACCTCTCCGCCCGCTGGCCCGGCGACGCCTATCTCTTCGCGCGGCGCTTCGCCGCGCTGCTCAGCTGACCGTCACACCCGTCACGGCGGGCCTTGCGTGGCCAGCCGGAGGAGGGTGGTGGCGAGGGCGTCGACACCGTGGGTGCACGCTTCGGGGGTGGAGTACTCGCGGGGGTTGTGGCTGATGCCGTCGTACTCACCGCGCACGAAGATCATGGCCGTGGGACAGAGCGCGGCGATCTCCTGGGCGTCGTGTCCGGCGCCGGAGAGCAGGGAGATGTGTGCCAGGCCGTGGTCGTCGGCGGCCTGGGCGACGACCTTCTGGACGCGCTCGTCGAAGGGAACGTACGCGGTCTTGGCCATGCGCCGGGTGGTGAGCGTGAGCCCCGGCGTGCCGTCCTCCAGGGTGCGCAGGAAGGCCGCGAGGTCCTCCTCGGCGCGGGCCATCCGGGCATCGTCGGGGGTGCGCAGGTCGACGGTGAGCTCGGCGCGGGCCGGGACGATGTTGGTCAGGTCCGGGTGGACGGCCAGGTGGCCGACGGTGGCGCGCAGCTCGCCGTAGGCCCCGGGGTCGACCATGGACCGCAGGTGGACGCCGATCCGGGCGGCGGCGAGGCCGGCGTCGGCGCGCGGACGCCTTCTTCCTCCGTGAAGACACCGATCTCGATGGGGCGGCGGGTGCTGATGCCCCGCTCGTCGAGCGTCCGCACGGCTTCGATGCCGCCCAGGACTCCGAGACAGCCGTCGAAGGCACCGGCGGTGGCCACGCTGTCGATGTGCGACCCGGTCAGTACGGGGGCAGCCGTGGGGTCGGTGCCTTCGCGGCGGCCGTAGATGTTGCCCATCCGGTCGGTCCGGACCGTCAGCCCGGCCTGCTCCATCCACGCGATGACCCGACGCCGCCCGGCGGCGTCGGCGTCGGTGAGGGCCAGACGGTTCACCCCGCGCGGACCGGTGTGCTCGTCGTCGTACGCGCCGATCTCGGCGAGGTCCATCAGCGACTGCCACAGTCGGTGGCCGTCGACGGTGATCGTGTCGGGGATGGGACGGTCATGTTCTGTCTCCCGAGGGTGGTCGGCTGGACCCGAGAGTGGTCGGATGCGGATGGGTCTTCAGGTGTCCGCGGTCGTGGTGGCGGGGTTGGCCGCGCTGCCTTCCGTGCTCAGCAGCACCACGGTGGAGGCGGGGCCGAGGCCCAGTGCGGCGCGGCGCTCGTCGGCGCCGTCGCCGGTGAGCGCGGCGCGCGGCCCGGCGAGCGAGGCGGCGCCGCAGGGGCCGCTGGAGATGCCGAGCCGGGCGAGGTCGCCGACCGCGCGGGCGCTCGCGGTGTCGGGGATGGCGATGGCCGCGTCGAGCCCGTCGCGCAGATGGGGCCAGGCGATGCTGGAAGGAGTGCCGCAATTCAGTCCGGCCATGATGGTCTCGCCGGTGGTGGCGCTGACCGGTTCGCCACGTGTGAGGCTCTCGATGACGCAGGGGGCGGCCGTGGGTTCCACCGACAGCAGCGCCGTCGGCGGCCCGCCCGGACGGCTGCGGTAGTGGGTGACGACGGCGTGGGCCAGCGAACCCACGCCCACCGGGATGGCGATGAGGCCGGGCTTCCCCGCTCCGGCGGCCGCCAGTTGTTCGTCGATTTCGGCGCAGAGGGTGGAGTAGCCCTCGACGATCCAGCCCGGTATCTGTTCATACCCGGGCCAGGCGGTGTCCTGGACCAGGAGCGCGCCCGGTGCGGCGGCCGCCTCGGCCGCCTGGCGCACGGCCTCGTCGTACGCGCCCGCGACCTGGGAGACCTCCGCCCCCTCCGCGGCGATGGCCGCCACGGCCTCCGGATGGACACCTCGTGGCACGAAGATCCGGGCGCGGTGGCCGAGCAGGCGCGCCGTCCGGGCCACGGCGCGGCCATGGTTGCCGTCGGTGGCGCTCACCAGGGTGACGGGCGCGGTGGCATCGCCGCGCGTGGCCCGTGCGGCGAGGGCGCGGTGCACGGCCCAGGACGCGCCCAGGGCCTTGAAGGCGGGCAGGCCCAGACGGCACGACTCGTCCTTGACGAAGACCCGCTCGACCCCCAATTCGGCGGCCAGCGGCGGGAGTTCGGTGAGCGGGGTGGGGACATAACCGGACAGGGCAGCGTGGAAATCCCGTACCTCGGTGGGGGCGGGAGGACAGGTCCAGGCCCGGGCGGCGGGCCGGGCGAACCACTGCGGCTCGGCGGTGGAGGAAACGTATGCAGGCACATAGCCAGCGTGCGGCCCGCACCTCCCATCGGTCCAGCGAACGTTTCCCATAAGCCTGCTGCGCGACCGTCATCCCGGCCTTCGGGTGCACGTCACACAGATGCCACCGGAACCGGAAACGGCACTCCCCGCGCTTCAGGCCCGCGATTTCGACCTGGTCGTCGCCGAGGAGTACCCGGACAATCCCAACCCCCGGCCGCCCGGTCTGGAGCAGGCGGATCTGCTCGATGACCCCCTCCACCTCGCACTGCCCACATCGGCCGGAGAGCGGAACAACACCGGGCCCGACCCCAAGGGCGACGGCCCCACGCGTCGTTGCGCTCGCTCGTCGGCCATCCCTGGGCCATGGAGCCCGAGGGCACGGCCGCCCGCCACTGGGCCATGGCCCTGTGCCGGAACGCCGGTTTCGAGCCCGATGCGCGGTTCGAGACCACGGACCTCCTGATCCATCTCCGCCTCGTCGAGCAGGGCCATGCCGCCGCCCTGCTCCCCAGCCTCGTATGGAACGGGGCGCCCCCGACCGTCGCGGTGCGACAGCTCCCCAGGGGCCAACGCACCCGCCGTGTCTTCACCGCGGTACGCCGGGGCCGCAGCCGGCACCCAGCGATCACGGCATGCCGCCACGCGCTACGACAGGCGGCCGCGGACGTGGCCGCCTCGGCCGACGGGTGAAACGGAGCATCGTCGGCCCCGACCGCGGACGGCCGGGGCCGACGATGAGTACGCTCAGGTTCAATGACCCTTAGTCATCAACGCACTTGGGGTACTTCGAGCCACGGTTGCAGTCGTGGTAGTCGTACTTGCTGACCCTGAACTTCTTCTCCTCGCCGCCCTTGGCCGGATCCACGACCAGGTAGAACTTCTTCCCGTCCTTGACCTTGTCGGTGACTGTCCCATCAGGGCCCCGGTCAAAGTCCTGCGCGCACCCGGCGAGTGTGAGGGCTGAACATGCCAGGAGGGCAAGGGCAAGGCGACGCATGTCGTGCTCCGATCAACGTGAGGATTGCGAGACAGTCTAGGGGGCATCGGATCATGGCCCGGCCAGGGGTGGCATTCGCTCATCCGCGGGGAAACGCCTGGTGGATGGCGGCGGGAAAGGGGGAGAAAAACGCCCGGCAAAGGCCGTCCGGGGTGCCCTACAGTGGTGTCCGGGCCGTGACTGGCGCTGAGGTGGAGCACCACCGGGGAGCGGCCTGACGATCGGGTCGATGCCGTGCGCCTGGGCGAGTAGTCGGTAACGCCTGGGAGGCGACCTTGTCCTCGACACAGACGGCCCAGCTCATGGATGGCGCCGGTCTTGCCCGGCGCATCGTGGCGGAAGCGGCGGGCCACGCTTCGGAGATCGCTCGACGCACGGGAATCACCCCCTGCCTGGCAACCGTGCTGGTGGGCGAGGATCCGGCCTCGGCCACGTATGTCCGTATGAAGCGCGCCCGTTGCGCCAAGGCGGGGATCGCATCACGGTTCGTCGCCTTGCCGACCACCACGACGACCCCGGAGTTGGTCGACACCCTCGGCTCTCTGTCCCAGGACCCCGAAGTGCACGGCATCCTGCTGCAGCATCCCGTCGGGGCTCATATCGATGAGCGGGCGGCGTTCGAGGCCATCGCTCCCGAGAAGGATGTCGACGGCGTCACCATGAGCTCCTTCGGGGCGATGAGTTTCGGGTTGCCGGGGTTCGCGTCATGCACTCCGGGAGGCATCATGCGCCTCCTGGACGAGTATCGCGTCGAGCTCGCGGGGCGGCGTGCTGTCGTGGTGGGCCGTAGTCCGATCCTGGGCAAGCCCGTGGGAATGCTCCTGCTGGCCCGGGACGCGACGGTGACGTATTGCCACTCCAGGACCGCCGACCTGGGCGCGGTGCTCCGGGAAGCGGATGTCGTCGTGGCGGCGGTGGGCCGGCCCCGGCTCATCCGTGGCGAGGACATCAAGCCGGGCGCCGTGGTGATCGACGCCGGATACAACCCCGGCAATATCGGCGATGTCGACTTCGATGCCGCGTGTGAGCGCGCCCGGCTGATCACCCCGGTGCCGGGCGGGGTGGGGCCCATGACCATCGCCGTCCTGCTGGCACAGACCGTGGACGCCGCCCGGCGGCAGACGGGTCTGACCGGCGTACGGGCGGATCGCTGAGCGGTCAGCCGCTGCACCGGGCGCTTGTCAGCGCCCGGTGCAGCACCTCCTCGGCGAAGGCGGGCAGCCGTGTGCCGGCGCCGGGCCCGTGGAGCGGCGGTGGCGGGCGGTGGCGTGGACCGCCAGCCACGCTCCGAACGTGGCCAGTACGATGCCCACCGCTCCGAGCATCGGACCGGGCAGCGCGGGGGCGTTGCCGCCATCCCGCGTCCAGAGGGGCAGACTCGCGCCCGCGCCGTCGGCTCGCCCATCATGCGCCCCCCTTACGCATCCCCCAGCCCATGGTGGTTCAGGCGCCGCGCGGGTGTACGGCCCGGCGGGGGCGCCCTTTCGGACGCCCCCTGTGGCTGAGATGCCCCTCGTGGCCGGGGCCGGTGGCTAGGGGCGGATGTAGGGCCGGGTGATGATCTCCATGTTGTGGCCACTGGGATCGTCGAAGTACGCGCCACGGCCGCCGAAGAGACGGTTGATCCGGCCGGGGTCGGTGTGGTTGGGGTCGGCGTAGTAGGTGACGCCGACCGCTTCCAGGCGGGCGATCATGGCGTCGAACTGCTCATCGGGCACGAGGAACGCGTAGTGCTGCGGCTGTATGGGCTCGTCGCGCTTCTCGTAGTAGTCGAGCGTCACGCCGTTGCCGAGATCGACGGGCAGAAACGGGCCGAACGGGGCTCCGACCTCCACCCCCAGAATCGCGGCGATGAACTCGGCGGACA
>NZ_JAAAYH010000570.1:0-4624 GCF_018035285.1 Streptomyces sp. MK37H
CGACCACGGTGTGACGGCGTGGACCGGGGCGCCCGTGGGGTGCCGCCGAACGGCGGAATGAGCTGCTCCGTCCGGGCGGCGGGGGGCGCCGGGCAGGTGTGAGGCAGGTCACCTACGGACGCAGAAATTCCGGGGACTCATTCCCCGTTTAACCGAGTGAACGCATAAACGGGGACTCACTCCCCGGAAAAGTTGAAGCTCGAACGTCAAGGCCGGGGCGCGGCGCCGCCGCCAAGCCGCCGGAGCACCGGCCACCGGAGAACCGTACGCGTGGAAGCCGTACGCAGAAGGGAGTGCTGTCATGGCCGCAGACACGATGACCGCGAAGTCCGCACAGCCCCGGCTGCGCGCGGACGCCCTGCGTAACCGTGAGCGCATTGTCGCGGCCGCCCGAGAGGTGATCGTCGAGTACGGGGCGCACATCCCCCTCGATGAAATCGCTCGACGGGCGGGGGTCGGCAATGCCACGATCTACCGGCACTTCACGGACCGTCGTGAGCTGATCCACCATGTGGCGCTCTCGGTGATGTCCCGTGTCGCCGACCAGGCCGAATCCGCCCTGGCCGAGGAGGCCGACACCTTCTCGGCGCTGCGGCGCTTCGTCCACGCCGCGGCGGACGAGCACATCGGCGCGCTGTGCCTGCTGCTCTCCGGCGGCCTCGACAAGGAGCACCCTGATCTCATCGCCACCCGCGACCGTCTGGCGGACGGTGTCGAAGCCCTGATGGGGGCCGCGAAATCCGACGGCAAACTGCGCACCGACATCGGCGTCGGTGACCTGATGGTCGCGCTCAACCAGCTCACCCGGCCGCTGCCCGGCAGCGCCTGTGTGGACTTCGAGCCCTTTGTGCACCGGCATCTGCAGCTGTTCCTGGACGGTCTGCAGACCCCGGCGCGCTCGGAACTACCCGGAAAGTCCGTGACCTTGGAGGATCTGCAACACCGGCCGTGACGTGACATAGATCGCACCCGGCCGATCCCGGAGCACCGCTTATTCCGCGCACGTTCACACGTCTTCCTTACGTGCGTCGTCGCCTCTCGCTACCTCTTACTCAACGGCCTGTACCGGTCTGACCTAGACCGGACCCTTACGTCCCATTTCTCACTCTCCGCACCGCTAGGTAGGCCCATCCATGCCTGAAACGGCTCAATTCGTGGATCCCCGGCGCTGGAAAGCGCTGATATTCATCGCCCTCGCCCAGTTGATGGTCGTGCTCGACGCGACCATCGTGAACATCGCGCTGCCCAGCGCCCAGGCCGATCTCGGCATCTCCGACGGCAACCGGCAGTGGGTCATCACCGCCTACGCCCTCGCCTTCGGCGGACTGCTGCTGTTCGGCGGCCGGATCGCCGACCTGTGGGGACGTAAGCAGACCTTCATCGTCGGTCTGATCGGCTTCGCCGCCGCCTCGGCCGTCGGCGGTGCCGCGCTGAACACCGGCATGCTGCTGGGCGCGCGCGCCCTGCAGGGTGTGTTCGGCGCGCTGCTCGCCCCCTCCGCGCTCTCGCTGCTCGCGGTGATGTTCACCGACCCCAAGGAGCGCGCCAAGGCGTTCGGTGTCTTCGGTGCCATCGCCGGTGGTGGCGGCGCCGTCGGTCTGATCCTCGGTGGTGTGCTCACCGAGTACATGGACTGGCGCTGGACCTTCTTCGTGAACATCCCGTTCGCCATCATCGCCGCGATCGGCGCGGTCGCCGTGATCCGCGAGCCGGTGGAGAGCCACAACTCGTCCCGGCTGGACATCCCCGGCGTGATCCTGGCCACCACCGGTCTGGTCTCGCTGGTCTACGGCTTCACCCGCGCCGAGTCCGACGGCTGGTCCGCGGGCCCGACCGTCGGTCTGTTCGTCGCCGCGGCCGTGCTGCTGCTCGCCTTCGTGGTCGTCGAGTCGCGGGTGAAGGCGCCGCTGCTGCCGCTGCGCGTGGTCGCCGACCGCAACCGCGGCGGTGTCTACGCCTCGCTGGCCCTCGCCATCATCGGCATGTTCGGCCTGTTCCTCTTCCTCACCTACTACATGCAGGTCGTCAAGGGGTACAGCCCGGTCAAGACCGGCTTCGCCTTCCTGCCGATGGTCGCGGGCATGATCACCGGCTCGACGCAGATCGGCGCCCGGCTGATGACCCGCGTCCCGGCGCGGCTGCTGATGGGGCCGGGCTTCCTGGCCGCCTCGGTCGGCATGCTGCTGCTGACCCAGATCGACCTGGACACCTCGTACCCGGCGCTGATCCTGCCCGGGTTCCTGCTGCTCGGCCTCGGTATGGGTACCGCCTTCATGCCGGCGATGAGCCTGGCCACGCATGGTGTCGAGCCGCGTGACGCGGGTGTCGCCTCGGCGATGGTCAACACCTCGCAGCAGGTCGGCGGCGCCATCGGCACCGCGCTGCTGAACACGATCGCGGCGAGCGCCACCACCGAGTACGCGAAGTCGCATGCGGCGGGGGCCCCTTCCCGCACGGCGCTGCAGCTCCAGTCGATGGTGCACGGCTACACCGCCGCCATCTGGTGGGCGGTCGGCATCCTGGTGCTGGCCGCGGTCATCGCCATCACGTTCGTCAACGCCGGACAGCCGGAGGGCGGCGGCGCGGTCGCGGGCTCCGGCGACGGTGCGGCGGAGGACGCTGTTCCGGTGATGGCGCACTGATGCGCTGAGGCCTGCCCGTTGGGCTGTCGTTCCTTGGCGGCCCTGTGTCAGGCGAAGGCCCCGCTCCCTGGAATCCGCCGGGGGAGCGGGGCCTTCGCGTGTCGTTTGAGGGCTTTGAGCGCTTTAAGGACTTTGAGCGCTTTAAGGGCTTTAAGGGCCTTTCAGGGCGTGGCGTCAGCGCAGCCAGGGGAGGTCGGCGCCCGCCGGCTGGAGGCCGTCCGCGATGATCCGGCATACGGCGCCGAACTGCTCGACCTGCTCGGGGGTGAGCCGGTCGAAGATGGCCGTCCGTACGGCGGTGACATGGCCGGGGGCGGTGTCCTGCAGCACCTTGAGCCCCTTGTCGGTCAGGACCGCGTTCTGTCCGCGCTTGTCGTCGGGGCAGTCCTCGCGCCGGACCCAGCCGTCCTTCTCCATGCGCGCGACGGCATGGGACAACCGGGAGCGGGTGATCTTGGCGGCCTCGGCCAGTTCGGTCATCCGCATCCGGTGGCGAGGCGCCCAGGAGAGCTTCACCAGCAGGCCGTAGTAGACGTGGGGCATGCCCGCGTCGCGCTGCAACTGGCGGTCGAGGTGGTCCTCCAGGAGCATGCTCGCCTGGACATACGCCTGCCAGCTGCGCTGTTCGTCTTCGGTCAGCCAACGCGGCTCGTCGGCGTCTGAGGGGGTTTTCATGGCGTCGTCCACGCGTCCATTCTAGGAAATTCTCTTTGAATCTTAAATAACTGCGCGCTACAGTGATAACTACATGCTTGAGAGTTCAAGCAATCTGGCGAGCTCTGTCGACTGACGAGGAGTCCTCATGTCCGCGCTGGACGGGCGCATGCCCGCGCTCTACCTCAGCCATGGTGCTCCGCCGCTCGCCGACGATCCGGTCTGGCCGGGACAGCTCGCCGCCTGGGCCGCCGGCCTGCCCCGGCCCAACGCCATTCTCATGATCTCCGCTCACTGGGAAGAGGCGCCCCTGGCGATCGGCGCCACCCAACAGGTGCCCCTGGTCTATGACTTCTGGGGCTTCCCTCAGCACTATTACCAGGTGCGGTACGCCGCGCCGGGCGCCCCCGGGCTCGCCGAGCGGATCCGCAAGACGCTGCGCACGGCGGGTACCCCGGTGCAGGACATCCCCGACCGGGGGCTGGACCACGGGGCGTATGTGCCCCTGGTCGAGATGTATCCGGAGGCCGATATCCCGGTTCTGCAGGTCTCGATGCCGACCCTCGACCCGCGGAAGCTGATGGAGATCGGCCGAAAGCTGGCGCCGCTGCGGGACGAGGGCGTCCTGATCGTCGGCAGCGGCTTCTTCACCCACAACCTGGCCGCGCTACGGCAGACGGGCCCGATGCCGCCCAGCTGGTCGGCCGAGTTCGACGACTGGGGGCAGCGGGCCCTGGACGCGCAGGACATCGACGCGCTGCTGGACTTCGAGCACACGGCCCCGGCTGCGGGGCTCGCCCATCCGCGTACCGAACACTTCGCGCCGTTGTTCGTCACGCTGGGCGCGGCGGAGGCGGAGCTGCGCGGCCAGCGGAGTGTTATCGATGGGTTCTGGATGGGGCTGGCGAAGCGGTCGTTGCAGTTCGGGTGAGGGTGAGGGTGAGGGGGGCTGCGCTCAGTGGGGTGTGGCCGAGCGGGTACGGCCCGGCGGGGGCTCTTGTCAGAGCACCGGGTTGATCATCGCGCAGGCGTGCAGTGCGGCGGCCAGGGCCGTCGGGTCCGTGCCCCGGGCGACATCGAGGGCGGTGTCGGTCAGCTTGATGGCGTGCTCATCACCGTGCGCGGCGGCGTGGGCGAAGACCTCCTCGGGGGTGACGCCCTCCATCGACGGCGGCCGATCGGCCGGGAGCGCTTCCGCGGGTGCGTACACCGCCGTGACCGCGGCGCTCGCCGCCCATGCCGCGTTCAGGCTCGGTATCCACAGCTCGCGCGGCAGCGCGGGCAGGGTGCGCAGTACGGCGTTGGGCGCGGTCGCGGCGTGGACCAGC
>NZ_JAAAYH010000571.1:0-4624 GCF_018035285.1 Streptomyces sp. MK37H
GGGGCGGGGAGGGGAAAGATCCGCCGGACACCCCCGTAAGCGCTCCGCCGCCTGAGGCGCCGTCGATCGTCTGCGGCGCCGTCGTGGCTGGTCCCACGCGGCGGAGCCGCATATCGACACAGCCGCGGCGGAGCCGCACATCGACGCAGCCCCGCGCCCCTGCGGGGCGCCTCCGAGCCGGAGCCGAGACGAGGCCCTTGCCGCCCGGCGGGGGCCTTTCCGTTGCCCGGAGCGGTCCGGGCCCGGTGCGCTTGACTTTGACATCGATGTGAGGCTTTAGCGTCCCCGTCATCAGCCGTGAGACGTAAGGACACACCTGATGACCAGCACCTCACCCCTGGCCCGCATCGTCCGGGGCGCCGGCCCCGGCCTGCTGCTCGCCCACGGCGCGACCGGCTCCATCGACGGGAACTACGGCCCGATCCTGGACGGCCTCGCCGAGCGCCACCGCGTGGTCGGCCCCGACTACCCCGGCTCCGGCCGCACCCCGCGCGCGAGCGGGCCGCTGGACCTCGACACCCTGGCCGACCAACTGGTGGCCACCGCCGTCGAGGAGGGCCTGGACACCTTCGCCATCGCCGGATACTCCCTCGGCGGGCCGGTCGCCCTGCGCGCCGCCACCCGCCACCCCGAGCGGGTCACCGCGCTGGTCCTGACCGCGACCTTCGCCCACCCCAGCGCCCGGATGCGGCTCCTGGTGGACGACTGGCTGCGCCATCTCCGCTCGGGCGACCAGGAGGCGACCGCCCGCTGGACCGCGCTCATCGGCGCGGGCGCGCCCTATCTGGACCGGATGACGCCCGAGGAGCTCGCCACGGTGATCGAGGGCGCCCGCGCCTCGGTGCCGCCCGGCGCGATCGACCAGGTCGAACTGGTCGGCCGGATCGATGTCCGTGAGGACCTGGGCCGGATCCGGGTGCCCACCCTGGTGATCTCCACGACGCGGGACGCGATGGCCACGCCGTACCACCACCGCCAGGTGGCGGACGCGATCCCGGGGGCGCGCCTCGCCGAGCTGGAGTCCGGCCATCTGCCGTTCGCGGAGGCGCCCGATGCGTGGCTGGGCCTGATCAGGACGTTCCTGGACGCCCAGGCGCAGTCATAGGGCGCCGCGCGTAACGCCGCCCAAGAGGCTCAGACGTGCCAAGAGCCTCAGATGTGCCAAGAGCCTCAGACGTGCTCCCGCCAGCGGTTGGTGATGGGCAGTCGGCGGTCCTTGCCGAAGCCCTTCGCGGAGATCTTCGTGCCCGGCGGGTACTGCCGGCGCTTGTACTCGGCGGTGTCCACCATCCGCAGGATCCGGGTCACCAGCGCGTCGTCGTATCCCGCCGCCACGACCTCGGTACGCCCCTGGTCACGGTCGACATACAGCTCCAGGATGCGGTCGAGGACGTCGTAGTCGGGGAGCGAGTCGGTGTCGACCTGGCCGGGGCGCAGCTCGGCGCTCGGCGGCTTGGTGATCGAGTTCTCGGGGATGGGCGGGGTCTGGCCCCGCTCTTCCGCCGCGCGGTTACGCCATTTCGACAGGCGGAAGACGGAGGTCTTGTAGACGTCCTTGATCGGGCCGTACGCGCCGACCGAGTCCCCGTAGAGCGTGGAGTAGCCGCAGGCCAGCTCGGACTTGTTGCCCGGGGCGAGGACGATGTGGCCCTCCTGGTTGGAGATCGCCATCAGCATCGTGCCGCGCAGCCGCGACTGGAGGTTCTCCTCGGCCAGCCCGGTGAGCCCCAGGGCGCCCATATAGGCGTCGAACATCGGGGCGATCGAGACCGTGCGGAAGTTCAGTCCGGTGCGCCGCGCCAGCTCGGCGGCGTCGTCGATCGAGTGCGCGGAGGAGTAGCGCGAGGGCATCGCGACGCCGTACACGTTCTGCGCGCCGACCGCGTCACAGGCGATGGCGGCGACGAGGGAGGAGTCGATCCCGCCGGAGAGCCCGATCAGCACACTGCGGAAACCGTTCTTCGCCACATAGGCCCGCAGCCCCACGACCAGCGCCGTGTAGATCTCCTCGTCGTCCCCGAGCCGCTCGGCCTCGCCGCCCGCGAGCTCCGGCTCGTAGCGGGGCAGCGGGTCGGCGGAGAGGGTGACGTGGTCGATGCGGAGCCCGTCGTCCACGACCCCCTCGGGGACCGAGCCCGGGTCGGCGGCGGGCAGATCGAGGTCGAGCAGCACGCAGCCCTCGGCGAACTGCGGGGCCCGCGCGATGACTTCGCCGTCCCGGTCCACCACGATCGAGTCGCCGTCGAAGACCAGCTCGTCCTGGCCGCCGATCATGGCCAGGTACGCGGTGGTGCAGCCCGCCTCCTGGGCCCGCTTGCGCACCAGCTCCAGCCGGGTGTCGTCCTTCTCCCGCTCGTACGGCGAGGCGTTGATCGACAGCAGCAGCCCGGCCCCCGCCGAGCAGCTGGCCGGCACCCGGCCGCCGTCCTGCCACAGGTCCTCGCAGATGGCGAGCGCCACGTCGATGCCGTGGACGCGGACCATGGGCAGGGTGTCGCCGGGCACGAAGTAGCGGAACTCGTCGAAGACGCCGTAGTTCGGCAGATGGTGCTTGGCGAAGGTCAGGACGACCGCGCCCCGGTGCAGCACGGCGCCCGCGTTCTGCGGCGACCCGGCCGGCTGGCCGTAGCGCCGGGCGCGCTCGCTGCGGTCGAGATAGCCGACGACCACCGGCACCTCGCCCAGCCCCTCGGCGTTCAGCCGCTCGGCGAGCGAGTGCAGCGCGGCGCGCGACGCCTCGACGAAGGACGAGCGCAGCGCCAGGTCCTCGACGGGGTAGCCGGTCAGCACCATCTCGGGGAACGCCACCAGATGGGCGCCCTGCTCGGCGGAGTGCCGGGTCCAGTGGAGTATCGATTCGGTGTTGCCGTCGAGGTCGCCGACGGTCGAGTCGATCTGGTTCAGAGCGAGGCGAAGTTGAGGCACGCGCCCAGTGTAATCGTCTGTCTGACGCGATAGCCGGGGGTGTCTCCCTTCTCACGCCTGGCTTCTCACGCCGGGCGAACCGTGCCCTGCCCGGCCCCTTCGCCTCCGGGGACCGGGCCTTGCCCGCCGCGAGCGGCTACTTCTGGTAACCGAGGATGGTCATCATCCCGGACTCCGAGTGGTAGACGTTGTGGCAGTGGACCATCCACAGCCCCGGATTGTCGGCGTCGAGGTCCACGTTCACCTTGTGGTGCGGCAGCAGGACCGTGGTGTCCTTACGGGGGCCGCCGTCCGGCAGCGCGAAGGTGTGGCCGTGCAGATGGATCGGATGCCACATGTCGGTGCCGTTGATGAACGAGATCCGCACCCGCTCACCCTCCCGCACCGGGTAGCGCTGCGAGGGGTCGTACGGCCGGCCGTTGATCGCCCAGTCCCAGCGCCGCATCGAGCCGGTGAGCCGCATCCGGATGATGCGGTCGGGCTCCTTGGGCGTCAGCCGGACGTCCTCCGCCGCCTTCAGCCGGTCCGCGGTGAGCAGCTCGCCGTCCAGCTCCTTGGGGCGCGGGAACTTCACCGGGTTCTTGCCACGGGTGCGCAGCACCGCCATCGCGGACCGCCCCTTGCCCTCGGCGATCACGGCGAGCGGGAAGACCCCGTCCTTGACGGTGACCAGCACGTCGTAGCGCTCGCCCATGCCCAGCAGCAGCGCGTCCGTCTTGGCCGGTACGACGGGGTAGCCGTCGGTGTGGGTGACGGTCATCCGGTGGCCGCCGAGGGCGACGCGGAAGGCGGTGTCGCCGCCCGCGTTGATGATGCGGATGCGCACCCGGTCGCCACGCTTGGCGCGGAAGACCTGCGGGGACTCGGGGCTGCGCCCGTTGACCAGGTAGTGGGGGTAGGCGACATCGCCCGCGTGGCCGCCCAGCAGCCGGCTCTCCATGGGCGCGGCCTTCTTCCGCGCCGCGGACCGGGGCCGGTCGCGCTTGGCGCCGCCCGCGGCGGTGCCTTTGGCCGTGGGCGTGGCTGTCGCCGTGGCTTTGGCCTTGGCCGTCGCCGTGGGCTTGGCGCCGCGCTTGCCGTCGTCGTCCGTCGAGCCGTGGTCCGTCGAGCCGTCCGTCGAGCCGTCATCCGTCGAGCCGTCGTCCATCGCATGGCCGACCGCGCCGCCCTTGCCCGCGTTGAGCCGCTCGAACTCCTCGTCCGGGGTGCGGCCGCCCACCCCGTCGAGCCAGTCGTCCAGGACGACGACCCACTCCTTGTCGTACGTCAGCGACTCCTTCGGATCCTCCACGATCAGCGGTGCGTACAGCCCTCGGTCCAGCTGGACGCCCGAGTGCGGATGGATCCAGTACGTGCCCGGGTAGAACGCGGTGAAGCGGTAGTCGAAGGCGGCGCCGGTCTTGATCGCCCGCTGGGTCACCCCGGGGACGCCGTCCATGTCGTTGCGCAGCCGGATGCCGTGCCAGTGCAGCGTGGTGGGCTGCGGCAGGTTGTTGGCGAGGGTGAGCGCGATCGTGTCGCCCGCGGTCACCCGGATCTCCCGGCCCGGCACCTGGTCCTCGTACGCCCAGGACGTCACCTTGCGGGCGCCGATGTCCAGGGTGGTCGCGGTGGCGGTGAGCCGGAAGGTGCGCACCGGGCCGGGGCCCCGCCGCCGCTCGGTCGCGGCGACCTCCGGGCCATGGGGGGAGACGTACTG
>NZ_JAAAYH010000572.1:0-4604 GCF_018035285.1 Streptomyces sp. MK37H
TCCGACCTGGATCTTCCGGCTGACCCTGCGCTCGGCGAGCTTGGCCGGTACGGACGGCATTCCTAGCGAAATCGCAGTCATCTGGTTCGTAACCCCAAGGTGTGTGCGTGGCCGGAGATCAGCGGACTCCGATCTCCGAGATTACGGCACCGGCCATGGCCTCAGCACACCGCGCTCCTGAAGTCCACCCAAAGGTGAACTTCAGGACATCTCGCGTCATCAGGAGATTTTCACGGGGTTCACGACGTCCGCCACCAGGACGAGCAGCGTGAAGCAGATGAAGACTCCGGCGATCACGTAGGCCGCCGGCATCATCTTCGCCACATCGAACGGTCCGGGGTCGGGCCGCCGGACCAGCCGGGCGGTGTGGCGCCGGATGGACTCCCACACCGCGCCCGCGATGTGGCCGCCGTCCAGCGGCAGCAGCGGCAGCATGTTGAACAGGAACAGCGAGAGGTTGAACCCGGCGACCAGGAAGAGCATGGTCGCGATCCGCTGGGAGGGCGGGATGTCGAGGTTGGCGACCTCGCCGCCGACCCGGGCCGCGCCCACGACGCCCATCGGGGAGTCCGCCTTGCGCTCGCCGTCCCCGAAGGCCGCGTTCCACAGGTCCGGGATCTTGGAGGGCAGGGCGATCATGGAGTCGATGCCGTCCTCGACCATGTTGCCCATACGGTCCACGGACTGCCCGAAGGACTGCTGGACCACTCCGTTGGCCGGGGTGAAGCCGAGGAAGCCGGCGGTGACGAACTCGCCCTCGACATAGCCGCCGTTCCCGTCGGACTTGGCGACCTGGTTCTTTATGAGGTTGGCGTGCAGGGTCTCGCGGACGCCGTCCCGCTCGACGGTGATCGTGGCGGGGCCGGTGGTCTCGCGGATGTCCTGCTGGAGGGTGCCCCAGTCCGGGGTGGGGTGGCCGTTGAAGGCGACGATCTTGTCCCGGGGCTGCAGACCGGCGGCCTTGGCCGGGGAGTCCTTGGCGCCCTTGGGGCACTTGTCGGTGGAGGCCGAGGCCGCGACCACGCACTGGGAGACCGTGCCCACATTGGTGGTCTGGGTGTTGACGCCGAAGCTCATCATCACCCCGAGGAAGATCGCCACCGCGAGGACCAGGTTCATGAAGGGCCCGGCGAACATGACGATCACGCGCTTCCACGGCTTGCGCGTGTAGAACAGGCGCTTGTCGTCGCCGGGCTGGAGCTCCTCGAAGGCGGCCGACCGGGCGTCCTCGATCATGCCGCGCCACGGTGAGGTGGAGCGCGCGGTGATCTTTCCGTCGTCGCCCGGCGGGAACATTCCGATCATGCGGATATAGCCGCCGAGCGGAACCGCCTTGATGCCGTACTCGGTCTCGCCCTTCTTCCGGGAGAAGATCGTCGGCCCGAAGCCGACCATGTACTGGGGCACCCGGATGCCGAAGAGCTTGGCCGTGGAGAGGTGGCCGAGCTCATGCCAGGCGATGGAGATCAGCAGGCCGACGGCGAACACCACTATGCCGAGGACCGTCATCAGTGTCGTCATGCGCGAGCCTCCGGGGTCGCCTTCGCCGCTCTGGCGGCCAGTTCCGTTGCGCGGGCGCGGGCCCATGTCTCGGCTTCGAGGACGTCCGCGACGGTGAGCCGGGTTCCCGCGGCCGGGGTGCCGTGCTCGGCCACCACCTCGGCGACCGTATCGACGATTCCGTTGAACGGCAGCTTTCCGTCAAGGAAGGCGTCCACGCACTCCTCGTTCGCCGCGTTGAAGACGGCCGGGGCGGTGCCGCCGAGGTCGCCGACGTGGCGGGCGAGCCCGACCGAGGGGAACGCCTCGCTGTCCAGGGGGAAGAACTCCCAGGTGTGGGCCTTGGTCCAGTCGCAGCCGGGCGCGGCGTCCGGCACCCGCTCGGGCCAGCCGAGGCCGAGCGCGATGGGCATCCGCATATCGGGCGGGCTCGCCTGGGCGAGCGTCGAGCCATCGGTGAATTCAACCATCGAGTGGATATACGACTGAGGGTGGACCACCACCTCAATCCGCTCGAAGGGAATGTCGTAGAGCAGATGGGCCTCGATGACCTCCAGGCCCTTGTTGACGAGGGTCGCGGAGTTGATCGTGACCACCGGGCCCATGTCCCAGGTGGGGTGGGCCAGCGCCTGCTCCGGGGTGACCGAGGCCAGCTCCCGCTTCGTCCGGCCGCGGAACGGGCCGCCGGAGGCGGTGACGACCAGCTTGCGGACCTCCTCGCGGGCGCCGCCGAGCAGCGCCTGGAAGAGCGCGGAGTGCTCGGAGTCGACGGGGACGATCTGCCCGGGCTTGGCCACGGCCTTGACCAGGGGGCCGCCGACGATGAGCGATTCCTTGTTGGCCAGCGCCAGCACCCGGCCCGCCTCCAGGGCGGCCAGGGTGGGCGCCAGGCCGATGGAGCCGGTGATGCCGTTGAGCACGGTGTGGCACTGGGAGCGAGCGAGCTCGGTGGCCGCGTCGGGCCCCGCCAGGATCTCGGGGAGCGGCTCGCCGGCGCCGTAGAGCGCGCTCAGCGCCTGGCGCACCTCGGCCACCGCCTCGGGCCGGGCGACCGCGACCCTGTCCACCCGCAGCCGGTGGGCCTGCTCGGCGAGGAGCCCGGCCCGTCCCCCGGCGGCGGACAGGCCGGTCACGCGGAAGCGGTCGGGGTTGCGCAGCACCACGTCGATGGCCTGGGTGCCGATCGAACCGGTGGAGCCCAGGATCACGATGTCGCGCACGCTCGCCGCGGCGGTGGCCGCCGGAACGCGCAGATGCGGGTCAGCCAGGGAATCCGTCATCCCCCCATTGTGGGGGCAAGGGATGACGGCTCGGTGACAAGCCCCGGGATCCGGTGATCGCGGATCCCAGGGGCTTGTCAGCACGTGTTCCGGCGGCTTCCCGGCGGCTCCTCAGTGGATGGGGCGGTGGACGTTCTGCTTGCCGGTCGGGCCGGGGGTGGCGTCGGCGATCCAGGGGCCGTCGCCGCTGGGATCGATCACGCCGTGCTCGAGCCACTCGTACGCCCCGGAGAGCACCCCGGAGACCACCTTGCGGTCGATTTCGTCGGTGTTGGTCCACAGCCGCCCGAAGAGTTCGTCGGCGCGGATCCTGGCCTGCCGGCAGAACGCGTCGGCCAACTGGTAGGCCGCGACGCCGTGGTCACCGCGGGAGCGCAGCATCTCGGCCCGTACGCAGGCCGCGCTCATCGCGAACAGCTCGGCGCCGATGTCGACGATCCGGCTGAGGAAGCCCTGTTTGGTCTCCATCCGGCCCTGCCAGCGCGACATGGCGTAGAACGTGGAGCGGGCCAGCTTGCGTGCCGAGCGCTCCACATAGCGCAGATGGGGTGACAGATCCGGGTGGCCGGCCGGGTGGAACTCCGGGTAGGCGCGGGGCAGTTGGCCGGGGCCGGTGAGCAGGCCGGGCAGCCAGCGGGCGTAGAAGCCCCCGGCCTTGGCGGCCGCCTTGCCCTTGTCCTGGACGGACTTGTCGGGGTCGATGAGATCGCCCGCCACCGACAGATGGGCGTCCACGGCCTCGCGGGCGATGAGCAGGTGCATGATCTCGGTCGAGCCCTCGAAGATCCGGTTGATGCGCAGATCGCGCAGCATCTGCTCGGCGGGGACGGCCCGCTCCCCGCGGGCGGCCAGCGAGGCCGCGGTCTCATAGCCCCGGCCGCCGCGGATCTGGACCAGTTCGTCGGCCATCAGCCAGGCCATCTCGCTGCCGTAGAGCTTGGCGAGCGCCGCCTCGATGCGGATGTCGTTGCGGTCCTCGTCGGCCATCTGGGAGGCGAGGTCGATGACGGCCTCCAGGGCGAAGCTGGTCGCCGCGATGAAGGAGATCTTGGCGCCGACGGCCTCGTGCTCGGCGATGGGCTTGCCCCACTGCTCACGGGCGGCGGACCATTCGCGGGCGATTTTCAGACACCACTTCCCGGCGCCCGCGCACATCGCGGGCAGCGACAGCCGCCCGGTGTTGAGCGTGGTCAGCGCGATCTTGAGGCCTGCGCCCTCGGGGCCGATCCGGTTGGCGGCCGGGACGCGGACCCCGTGCAAGCGGGTGACGCCGTTCTCCAGACCGCGCAGCCCCATGAAGGCGTTGCGGTTCTCCACGGTGACGCCCTCGGATGCGGTCTCGACGACGAAGGCGGTGATGCCGCCCTTGTGGCCCTCGGAGCGCGGCACCCGGGCCATTACCACCAGCAGGTCGGCGACCACGCCGTTGGTGGTCCACAGCTTGACGCCGTCGAGGAGGTAGTCGTCGCCGTCGGGCACTGCGGTGGTGGCGAGGCGGGCCGGGTCGGAGCCCACGTCCGGCTCGGTGAGCAGGAAGGCCGAGATGTCGGTGCGGGCGCAGCGCGGCAGGAAGCGGTCCTTCTGCTCCTGGGTGCCGAAGAGCTTCAGCGGCTGCGGTACGCCGATGGACTGGTGGGCGGAGAGCAGGGCGCCGATCGCCGGGCTGACGGAGCCGGCCAGGGCGAGGGCCTTGTTGTAGTAGACCTGGGTGAGACCGAGGCCCCCGTACTTGGTGTCGATCTTCATGCCGAGCGCGCCGAGCTCCTTGAGCCCCTCGATGGTCTCGTCGGGGATCTGCGCCTCGCGCTCGATACGGGCGGTGTC
>NZ_JAAAYH010000573.1:0-4576 GCF_018035285.1 Streptomyces sp. MK37H
CCCTCGCCCCCGGCCCGGCCGACCTCGCCGCCGAGCACCGCGCACCCCGGGTCGAGCACCGCGCAGATCGCGGCGACGCCCAGCGCGATACGGGCCGCCAGCGCGTCCAGGAACGTCTCGCCCCGCTCCCCCGCCTCCAGGGCCGCGCGGATCACCGCCTCCGCCGCGCCGGAGCCCTCCGCTCCGTCCCCACGCGAGCCGCCCGCCGCGGCCTCCAGGCCGTGCTCCTGGGCGAGTTCACAGACCGCGGCGCTGCTCACCAGGGAGTGGAACCCGCCGTCGCAGCCGGTGGCGGAGGGCAGCCCCACGGTGCCCGGCACCGGCAGAAAGCCGATCTCCCCGGTGCCGCCGGACGCTCCGCGCCGCAGCACCCGGTCGAGCACCACGGCAGCGCCGATGCCGTGGCCCAGCCACAGCAGCACGAAGGTGTCGCGGTCGCGCACCGCGCCGAGCCGCTGTTCTGCGACGGCCGCGAGATTGACCTCGTTCTCCAGCAGCACCGGTGCCGCGAGGCCGCCGTGCAGCGCGGTGGCCAGCTCCCGGTGCCATGAGGGCAGTCCGCCGGTGGAGTTGAGCTCCCCGGTGGCGGGGTCGATGAGGCCGGGCATCCCGATCCCGATGTGGTGCAGCCGCGCCGCCCCGGCACGCTCGGCGGCCCGCTCCACCAGTGCCACCACGGCCGCCACGGTGTGCGCCGGATCCACGCCCGGGGCTACCGGAAGCGACTCCTCGGCCACGGTCCGGCCCAGCAGATCGGCCACGCAGACGGCGACGCCGTCCGTACGGACGTCAACCCCGGCCACATGCGCGCTGTCGGCGACGATCCCGTACACCCGGGCGTTGGGCCCCCGGCGCTCCGCCCCCGACTCCCCCACGACCGCCACCAGTCCGGTCTGCCGCAGCCGCTCGACCAGGTCCGCGATGGTGGGACGGGACAGCCCGGTCAGCGACTTGAGCTCCCCCGCGGTCAACGGCCCCTTGTCCTTGAGCAGATGCAGGGCGAGGCGGTCGTTGATGGCCCGCGCCGTACTCGGAGAGGCGGTGCGGCCCGCCACGGACACGCTCGTCGAGGTCATGCCGGGATCCTTCCAGAAGGCCACGGGAAAAGCCCTATCTATCAGGGAGCCTTCCTGATAGTTTCCGGTGGGCCACGGCACAGGCCGGGCACAAGCACGGGCACAAGCACAAACAAGCACGGGCACGGGTGTACGGGCACGCGTGTACGGACGCGGACACGGGTCGGCGCTAAGGGGAGGGTGCGACAAGTATGGGCAGGCTCAAGGAGTCCGAGGCGTCCGAGATGCGCCCGGTACGGCGGGCGCGGATCGCCGTGGCGGCGGTCTTCGCCGTGCACGGCGCGGTGACCGGCAACTTCGCCACCCGTATCCCCTGGGTCCAGGAGCGGCTGGACCTGAGCGCCGGTCAACTCGGCCTCGCGCTCGCCTTCCCCGCCATCGGGGCCTCGGTCGCGATGCCCCTGGCCGGGCGGATCAGCCATCGCTTCGGCGCCCGCGCGGCGCTGCGCGGACTGCTCGCCCTGTGGACCGTCTGGCTGGTGATGCCCCCGCTCGCGCCCGGGCTGGTCTGGCTGTGCGGTGCGCTGCTCATCTTCGGCGCGACCGCCGGGATGTCCGACGTCGCGATGAACGCCCTCGGTGTGGAGATCGAGAACCGCCTCGGTCGGTCGATCATGTCCGGGCTGCACGGCATGTGGAGCGCCGGCGCGCTCACCGGCTCGGCGGCGGGCACGGTCGCCGCGCACGCCGAGGCCGACGCCCGGCTCCATCTCGCCATCGCCGCCGGAGTCCTCACGGTGCTCGGCGCGGTGGCCTGCCACTGGGTCCTGGACCTGCGCAGCGCCCCCGAGGAGCATCCGCCGCCCCACTTCGCCCTGCCGCCCCGCTCCGCGCTGATCATCGGCGCGGTGGGATTCTGCGCGGTGTTCGCGGAGGGGGCGAGCCTGGACTGGTCGGCGGTCTATCTGCGCGATGCCCTGGAGACCTCCCCCGGTGTCGCCGCCGCCTGTACCACCGCCTTCTCCTGCACGATGGCCGGTGCCCGGCTCGTCGGGGACGCGGTGGTGGGCCGCTTCGGGCCGGTGCGGACCGTACGGACGGGCGGCGTCCTCGCCACCGCCGGGGGCCTCCTCGTGGTCACCGCCCCCGGGCCCGCCCTCGCCATCACCGGATTCGGCCTCATCGGCCTGGGCATCGCGGTCGTGGTGCCGCTGGCCTTCGCCGCCGCCGGGCGCAGCGGCCCGGCCCCGAGCCAGGCCATCGCGGGCGTCGCCACGATCACCTACACCTCGGGGCTGATCGCTCCGGCGGCGATGGGCTCGATCGCGGATCTGACCTCGCTGACGATCTCTTTCTGCCTGGTCACGACGTTGGCGCTGGGACTGGTGGCGGGGGCCGGGGTGTTGCGGACCCCGGCGGGGACGGACGCCACGGGTTCCGCCCCGCACCCCGACCCGTCCACGTCCCGGGCCACGCTCTCCTGACGGTGGGCGGGGCCGCGGGGGCGGTGCACCGTCTCCGGCACCGCCATCGATCGGCTCCGGCCCGGCGACCGTCCGTCCCCGACACCGCCATTGTTCGGTGAGCGCCGAAAGGATCCGGCCGTACGGTCGGTGATATGAGCGATACGAGCGACGGCCCGGCCCCCGACCGCCACACCGCCTTCCGCCGGCTCCACCACGGCGACCGGCCCCTGCTGCTGCCCAACGCGTGGGACCACGCCTCAGCCGCCGCTCTCGTCCGGCGCGGCTTCCCCGCCATCGGCACCACCAGCCTCGGCGTGGCCGCGGCGGCCGGGCTGCCGGACGCGACGGGCGCCGCCCGCGACGGAACACTCGCCCTGGCCCGGGGCATCGCCCGGCTCCCGGCGCTGGTGACCGTCGACATCGAGGGCGGGTTCGGCGACCGGCCCGAGGAGGTCGCGGCGGTCGCCGCCGAGCTGGACCGGGCCGGGGTGGTCGGCGTGAACATCGAGGACGGACGCCCCGACGGCACCCTCGCGCCGCTGGCCCGGCAGTGCGCGGTGATCGAGGCCGTCAAGGAGCGGGTGCCGGGGCTGTTCGTGAACGCCCGGACCGACACCCACTGGCTCGCCGCGATCGGTGGCGGCACCCCGCCCTCGCCGGCCACCACCGCCGAGCGCATCGAGGCGTATGTGCGGGCGGGCGCGGACGGGATCTTCGTGCCCGCGCTCACCGATGAGCAGAACATCGGCGCACTGGCCGACGATCTCGGCGAGACCCCGCTGAACATCCTCCTCACGCCCGGCCGCCACACCTATGAGCGGCTGGCGGAGCTCGGGGTGCGGCGGATCAGCTGCGGTTCACTGCTCTTCCGGGCCGCCCTGGACCATGCCGTCGAGCTGGCCTGGTCGATCGCCCACCCGGACGCCCGGACCGGCCTCGACCGGGCCGCCGACCTGCCCTCCTATACGGCGGCGCAGTCACTGGCCGATGACTTCACGGGAGCCGATCCCACATAGCTGCAAGACGCATATTTTCGGCCAACTAACATTGCTGCGAATCCCCCGTAGCGATGAAGTGGAGCAGTCATGGGCCTCGGCGTGGGCTGGACCCTGCACGGCGATGGGCGCACCCCCGCCCCCGGTGCCGTCGTCAAGCCGGATGAGCGGCTGTCGTGGCCGAGGACGGTGGGGCTCGGCGCGCAGCACGTCGTGGCCATGTTCGGGGCCAGCTTCGTCGCTCCGGTGCTGATGGGGCTCGACCCCAACCTCGCGATCATGATGTCCGGGGTCGCGACCCTCCTCTTCCTGCTCGCGACCCGCGGCCGGATCCCCAGCTATCTGGGGTGCAGCCTGTCCTTCGTCGGCGTGGCCGCCGCGATCAGGGCGCAGGGCGGCGGCAGCGCGGCCGTCACCGGGGCGATCCTGGTGGTCGGCGGTGTGCTGCTGCTGAGCGGTCTGGCGGTACGGACGTTCGGCGCCCGGATCATCCACGCGGCGATGCCGCCGGTGGTGACCGGTGCGGTGGTCATGCTGATCGGGTTCAATCTCGCCCCGGTGACCGCCGGTACGTACTGGCCCGCCGACCAGTGGACCGCGCTGCTGACGATGCTGCTCACCGGGGCGGCGGTGGTCTGTCTGCGGGGCTTCTGGTCGCGTATCGCGATCTTCCTGGGCCTGGTCTTCGGCTATGCGGTCTCCTGGGTCTTCGACCGCGTCTTCGGCAAGATCCACTCCATCGACGGCAGCGGACGGGTCACCGACCACTGGCGGCTGGATCTCTCCGGCGTGGCCAAGGCGGACTGGATCGGTCTGCCGTCCCTGCACGGGCCCACCTTCCACTGGTCGGCGGTGCTGGTGGCGCTGCCGGTGGTGATCGCGCTGATCGCCGAGAACGCCGGGCATGTGAAGGCGGTCGGCGAGATGATCGGCGATCCGCTCGACGACCAGCTGGGCACGGCGATCGCCGCGGACGGCGCGGCGACCATGATCTCCACCTCGGTCGGCGGCCCGGCCAATACGACGTACTCAGAGAACATCGGGGTCATGGCGGCCACCCGGGTGTACTCCACCGCCGCGTACTGGGCCGCCGCGGGCT
>NZ_JAAAYH010000574.1:0-4576 GCF_018035285.1 Streptomyces sp. MK37H
GCACGCGAGTGTCATCGCGCTGAGGACAGTGCGGCGCATGGAGTCGCTCTCTTTCGTCGGTCCACCCGGCCATTCGGCGGGCCGGGTTACGGATCGAGCGGAGAGACGATGCGGCGGCGTGGCGCGTTGCAAAGAGATGGCAAAGCGTGTCCGCCGGCCCTGCCGGGACCGGCCTTCGGGCAGAAAAACGTCCAGGCCGGTCCGTGCGGACCGGCCTGGACGGCGTGCTCGGAGCGGATCAGACGAGGTCGAACCGGTCCAGGTTCATGACCTTGACCCACGCCGCGACGAAGTCGTGCACGAACTTCTCCTTGGCGTCGTCGCTCGCGTAGACCTCCGCGAGGGCGCGCAGCTCGGAGTTGGAGCCGAAGACGAGGTCGGCACGGGTGCCGGTCCACTTGACCGCGCCCGAGGCGTCACGGCCCTCGAACGTGGTCTGGTCCTCGGACGTGGACTTCCAGGTCGTGCCCAGGTCGAGCAGGTTGACGAAGAAGTCGTTGGTGAGCTTGCCCGGGGTCTCGGTGAGGACGCCGTGCTTGGACCCGTTGTGGTTCGCGCCCAGCACGCGCAGCCCACCGACCAGGACGGTCATCTCGGGGGCGCTCAGGGTGAGCAGGTTCGCCCGGTCCAGCAGCAGGTACTCGGCAGGCAGGCGGTTGCCCTTGCCGACGTAGTTGCGGAACCCGTCGTACGTCGGCTCCAGCGCGGCGAACGACTCGGCGTCGGTGTGCTCGTCGGTCGCGTCGACACGGCCCGGGGCGAAGGCCACCTCAACGTCGACACCGGCGTCCTTGGCGGCCTTCTCCACGGCGGCGGAGCCACCGAGGACGATCAGGTCGGCCAGGGAGACCTTCTTGGCGCCGGAGTTGAACTCGCCCTGGATGGTCTCCAGGGTGCGCAGGACCTGCGCGAGCTCGTCCGGGTTGTTGACCTCCCAGCCGCGCTGGGGCTCCAGGCGGATCCGGGCGCCGTTGGCGCCACCGCGCTTGTCGCTGCCGCGGAAGGAGGCGGCGGACGCCCACGCGGTGCCGACCAGCTGCGAGACGGTCAGACCGGAGTCGAGGATCTTGGCCTTGAGCGCCGTGACGTCGGCGGCGTCGATGGCCTCACCCTCGGCCTCGGGCAGCGGGTCCTGCCACAGCAGGGTCTCCTCCGGGACCTCCGGGCCGAGGTACAGCGACTTCGGGCCCATGTCGCGGTGGGTCAGCTTGTACCAGGCGCGGGCGAAGGCGTCCGCGAACTCCTGCGGGTTCTCGTAGAACCGGCGGGAGATCGGCTCGTAGATCGGGTCGAACTTCAGCGCGAGGTCCGTGGTGAGCATCGTCGGGCGCTGCTTCTTGTCCGGGTCGAAGGCGTCCGGGACGATCTCCGGGGCGTCCTTGGCCACCCACTGGTTGGCGCCGGCCGGGCTCTTGGTGAGCTCGTACTCGTACTCGAAGAGGTTCTTGAAGAACCCGTTGCTCCACTGGGTGGGGGTGGTGGTCCAGGTGACCTCGAGGCCACTGGTGATGGCGTCCTTGCCCGCGCCGGTGCCGTGCGTGCTCTTCCAGCCGAGGCCCAGCTGCTCCATCGGAGCGGCCTCCGGGTCCGGGCCGACGGCGTCCGCGGGGCCCGCGCCGTGGGTCTTGCCGAAGGTGTGACCACCGGCGATGAGGGCGACGGTCTCCTCGTCGTTCATCGCCATCCGGCGGAAGGTCTCACGGATGTCGCGGGCCGCGGCGATCGGGTCCGGGTTGCCGTTGGGGCCCTCCGGGTTGACGTAGATCAGACCCATCTGGACCGCGCCGAGCGGGTTCTCCAGCTCGCGGTCGCCGGTGTAGCGCTCGTCGCCGAGCCAGGTGGTCTCCGGGCCCCAGTAGACGTCCTCCTCGGCCTCCCAGACGTCCGCACGGCCACCGCCGAAGCCGAAGGTCGTAAAGCCCATCGTCTCCAGGGCGACATTGCCGGTGAGGACCATGAGGTCGGCCCAGGAGATGCTCTGGCCGTACTTCTTCTTGACCGGCCACAGCAGACGGCGGGCCTTGTCGAGGCTGGCGTTGTCCGGCCAGCTGTTGAGCGGGGCGAAGCGCTGCTGACCGGCACCGGCGCCGCCGCGGCCGTCGCTGATGCGGTAGGTGCCGGCGCTGTGCCAGGCCATACGGATCATCAGCGGGCCGTAGTTGCCGAAGTCGGCCGGCCACCAGTCCTGCGAGGTGGTCAGCACCTCGGCGATGTCCTGCTTCACCGCCGCGAGGTCGAGAGACTTGAACGCCTCGGCGTAGTCGAACTCCTCACCCAGCGGGTTCGCCACCGGGGGGTTCTTGGCGAGGATCTTCAGATTGAGCCGGTCCGGCCACCACTGACGGTTGCCGCCGCCCTGCGTGGGGTGGGGCGCACGCCCGTGCGCGACCGGGCAGCCCCCCGCTTCCTCTGTCTTCGGGTCTACGACGATTGCCTCATGGTTCTCGGACATGGAAATCCTTCCACGCTAGGGCGGATCATGGTGCTCAGGAACTGGTGGCGGTGGAACAGCCGGGGCACTGGCCCCAGTAGATGACCTCGGCCTCGTCGACCGAGAAGCCGTGGTCATCGGACGCGGTCAGGCAGGGTGCCTCACCGGCGGCGCAGTCGACATCGGCGACGGCACCACACGACCGGCATACGACGTGGTGGTGGTTGTCCCCGACGCGTCCTTCGAACCGGGCCGGGTTGCCGGCCGGTTCGATGCGGCGTACGAGGCCCGCCGCGGTCAGTGCGTGAAGGGCCTCGTACACGGCCTGGAGGGAGATGTGGCCGACACGGTCGCGCACCCCGGAGGCGATCGCCTCGACCCCGAGGTGATCACCGTCCCGGACGGTCTCCAGCAAGGCGACACGAGCGGCCGTCACCCGCAGGCCGGCACCGCGCAGCTCCTCGGCAGTGGTCGGAGTCTGGGATGCGGTCATGGCGCAGAACCTACCCGCACAAACGCGAACGCTACAAGGAAACGAGCCGTTAAAGTTTAGCGCCACGCGTAAAATTTTTGCCCTGATTCAGTCCGATTTTCCCACTTGATCCTCAGAGCCGCTTGGCGCTGCGGAGGAGCCCGGCGTAGAAGCCGTTGCCGTCGATCCGGGAGACACCGCCGTTGTCACCGATGGTGGGGCCGTTCTGCTCCTTGCGGCTGGAGACGAACACGCGGTGACCGTCGGTGTCCAGCCCCAGGTAGAGGGCGACATGGTCCATATGGTCGCCGGTGCGGTGATCCATCTTGAAGAACAGCAGGTCACCGGGTTGGAGAACATCGATGTTGGTGGGCCGGGTGTACCAGGGGCCGGGGCCCTGGATCTTGATGACATCGACGCCGACCTTGGAGCGGGCCATGCCGTTGGCGGTGCGCGGCAGGCCGTCGCCGAGGGCGTTGCTCGCCATCAGGGGGTAGCGGGCGCGGTAGCCCATGACCATGCGGATGAAGCCGGAGCAGTCCAGCGCCCGGTAGCGCTCCTTGCGCGCGGCCATCGTGGTGCCGTCGCGGAAGGTGTAGGAGATGCCGAGGTAGTCGTAGAAGTCGTTCTGCTCCAGCCGGTCCACGCCGTCCGGTTTGAACGGCCCGAAGACCGCGTCGCCCGCGTACGGGATGCCCTGGGCGTCCTTCTTGACCGGCGCGCCCGTCACGTACTGGAAGGCGATCGCGAAGAGGTCCTCCTTCTTGCTGCCGTAGTTCTCCTTGAACCAGTCCTTGAACCACTGCTCCTTCTCGGCGCCCTCGGCCCACGGCTCCGGCATCAGCCGCACCCAGTCCTCGGTGATCACCTTGGACTTGGTGCTGGCGGGCTCGCTGAAGGTGCGGGAGGGGCCGCGCAGGGTGGCGGTGCGGGCGTGGTCGGTGAAGGTGGCGAGGATCTGGCCGTTGTCGCCGCGCAGGATGGTGCGGGCGGGGTTCTTCAGCCGCTCCCAGGTCTGCTTGCCGCTCTGCTGGCCGGTGCCGTTCTCCAGGTTCGGCTCGTCGATGACGGCCTGGGTGGCGGGCGTCCTGTCCTGCTCGTCCTTCCTGAGCTCCACGGTCAGATAGCCGCTGGCGCCGAGCAGCGCGAGCACGGTGACGGCGTGCAGTACGGGGCGTTTCTTCTTCAGTGGCATGGGATCGGCTCCGGTGGTGGGTCAGGCGGACGGCATGACGCCGAGGAGGATTCCGGCGGTAAGGACGACATAGGCCATCAGCGTCACCGACCCGGTGGACAGCAGGGTGGCCCCACGGGGCTGGCGGACCAGCTGGTAGGCGATCAGGCCGGGGACGATGAAGCCGAGGGTCTGGTTCGCGTACATCAGCGGGAACTCGAGCGACAGGATGATCATCACGGTCGCCTGGAGGGTCACGCCGAGCAGGACGACCGCGGCGAAGAGCCGCTTGCCGTAGAGGATCACGTACTTCTGCATCAGCAACGTGCCCACGTAGGTGAGCACGGTGACGCCGACGACCATGGCGGCCCGCTGGAGATCCTCGACGAGGGTCAGCGCCAGCCAGCCCGGGGTGATCATGCCGCCGGGCGAGAGGTTGGTGGTCAGGTAGCAGACCAGCGAGAAGAGCAGCCCGATCGCGATGCCGATGGCGGCGATC
>NZ_JAAAYH010000575.1:0-4536 GCF_018035285.1 Streptomyces sp. MK37H
CGCGGCCGTCGCGCCCGTGATCACGATCGTCGGCACCAGCGGCTCGGTGAACAGCGGCTGCGAGAAGTCCAGGTCCAGGCTCGCGCTCACGACGGCGATCGCGGGCGCGGGCGACTGGCCGAGCGCCGCCCGCCGCTCGGCGAACGCCTCCCGGGCGCGCGCCGGGCGGTAGCCCTCGCGGCGCACGGTCTCCGCGCCCACGACGACGGCGTCGGCGAGCCCGCGCAGCACCCCGAAGATCCGCATGTCGGCGTCGGAGGACAGGGGCTTCGACCGGCCGTCGTGATGGGCCGCCCCGTCCAGCGAGGACACCATGTTGGCCCGCAGACAGGCGCCGGAGGGGCCGTGCGGCGGCTCCGGGTACGCATAGGCGTCGGCCAGTTCACCAAGGGCCCATTCGCGGTCCTCGGCGGACGTTTCGTCGGAAATGCCCGCAGGCGTCGCGCCGGACGTTCCGACAGGCGTTCCGACAGGCGTTTCAGCAGGCGTCGCGGCAGACGTTTCAGCGGGTGTTTCGGCAGGCGCGGGGACAGGCACGGGGAACAGGCGTCGCATAGGCCGCAGTGTGACATGCCTCCCTCTCGGACAGTGGTCGGGTGAAGAGCGACTACCCTGGACATCCGTGTCTGCACCAACCACCGCATCCGGCTCGGCAGGCCGCATAGCCGCCGAAGCCCCCGCAGCCCTCACCGCCCGTGCGCCGCAGGTTCCGGCGGAGCGTCTGGTCGCCGAGATGGTGCCGCCGCCCCGCTTCGCCACCGTGAGCTTCGACAACTACATCACCGACCCCGGCCAGCCCAGCCAGGCCGAGGCGGTCGAGGCGCTGAGAGCCTTCGCCGCACGGCTCGGCGGCGACGCGGACGCGAAGGGCGGGCGCCGCAGGCACTGGTTCCGCCGCGAAGCCAAGCCCGCCGCGAGCGGCGGCCCGCGCGGGATGTACCTCGACGGCGGCTACGGCGTCGGCAAGACCCATCTGCTGGCCTCCCTGTGGCACGCCACCCCGGCCGCCCCCGAGCTGAAGGCGTTCGGCACCTTTGTGGAGCTGACGAACCTGGTCGGCGCGCTCGGCTTCCAGCAGACCGTGAAGACCCTCAGCGGTCACCGGCTGCTGTGCATCGACGAGTTCGAGCTGGACGACCCGGGCGACACCGTCCTGGTCTCCACGCTGCTGGGCAAGCTGGTCGAGGCGGGCGTGGCGCTCGCCGCGACGTCCAACACGCTGCCCGGCAAGCTGGGCGAGGGCCGGTTCGCCGCGGCCGACTTCCTGCGCGAGATACAGGGGCTGTCCGCCCGCTTCCGTACGCTGCGCATCGACGGCGAGGACTACCGCCACCGCGGTCTGCCCGCGGCCCCGCCCCCGCACTCCGACGAGACGGTCACCCGGGCCGCGCACCGCGTCCCCGGCGCCTCCCTGGACGACTTCCCCGCCCTGCTGGACCACCTCTCCCAGGTGCACCCGAGCCGCTACGGCGCGATGTGCGACGGCATCCAGGCCGTCTGCCTGACCGGGGTCGCTCCGGTGCCCGACCAGTCGACCGCGCTGCGGCTGGTGGTGCTGGCGGACCGGCTCTACGACCGCGAGGTGCCGGTGCTGGCCTCCGGGGTGCCGTTCGACCAGCTCTTCAGCGAGGAGATGCTGAGCGGCGGCTACCGGAAGAAGTACTTCCGGGCGATATCCCGGCTCACTGCCCTCGCCCGCGACGCGAAGGGGTTGGCCGACGCGTCCGACGAGCGCTGATCGGATGGTTCCCGCGCATCGCTGATCGAATGGTTCCCGCGCGCTCGCGCGCGTGATACACACATCCGGTCATCTTCTCTGTCCGCCAGCAGGGAGTTACCGCATGTCAGCGACACGACGTCAGCTTCTCGGCCGCACCGGCGCGCTGGGGGCCTCCATCGCCTCGATCGCCTTCACCGGCAGCGTCTCCGAGCTCTTCGCCGGAACCGCCGCGGCCGCCGAACCGGATTCCCCACCACTCGGCCGGGACGGCTACGGCCCCCTGGTCCCCGCCCCCGACGGACTGCTCGACCTCCCGGAGGGATTCCGCTACCGGGTGCTCTCGCGCGAGGGCGACGAACTCCGCTCCGGCGAGGGCAAGGTCCCCAGCCACTGCGACGGCATGGCCGCCTTCCCGGGCCGCGCCGGCGGCCACCGCGGCCGTACGCATCTGGTCCGCAACCATGAGAACCGTCCGGACGCCGCGATCCGCGTCCCGGCCGTGAACGGCCTCACCTACGACCCGATGGGCCTGGGCGGCTGCACCGCCCTGGAGCTCGACTCCGGCAACCATGTGCTGTCCGAGCGGGTGGCCATCGCGGGCACCGCGGTCAACTGCGCGGGCGGCCCCACCCCCTGGCACACCTGGCTGACCTGCGAGGAAACCGAGGACCTGGCCGGTACGAACGGCTACACCAAGGACCACGGCTTCATCTTCGAGGTCGACCCCTACGATCCGCGCCGCACCGGCGCCGTACCCCTCACCGCCATGGGCCGCTTCCAGCACGAGGCCATCGCGGTCGATCCGCGCAGCGGTGTCGTCTACGAGACCGAGGACGCCTTCGAGAAGCCCTTCGGGCTCTTCTACCGCTTCCGGCCGAAGAAACCGCTCGGCGGCATCGGCTCGCTGCGCGCGGGCGGGGAGCTGCAGGCGCTGCGGGTGCCGGGGGTGCCCGATCTGTCCACCATCCAGGAGCCGGGCACCACCTTCGACCGCGTCGAGTGGGTGGACGTCCCCGACCCGCTCGCCCGCCAAACCCCCATCCGCTTCCAGGACTTCGGCCCCGGAGGCATCACCCACGCCCAGAAGCTGGAGGGGTGCTACTGGGGCGGTACGTCGGTCTACTTCGTCTCCAGCTTCGCCAAGAGCGCGGACGGCTCGGCGGCCGACCACTTCGGCCAGATCTGGCGCTACGACCCCGACCGGAGGCGCCTCACGCTGGTGATCGTCTTCGGTCCCGAGACGGATGTCCAGCTCCCCGGCGAGTCCCCCGACAACATCACGCTCGCACCCAGCGGCGGCCTGATGGTGTGCGAGGACGGCAACGGCGCGCAGCATGTCTTCGGGGTGACCCGGCGCGGCGAGGTCTACGCGATGGCCCGGGGGCGCCAGAACATTGGCACACCGGACGAGCCGGAGTGGGGTGAGTTCGCGGGCGTCACCTTCGCGCCGGACCGCCGCACGATGTACGTGAACTGCTACACCCCGGGCACGACGTTCGCCGTGACGGGGCCCTGGCGCCAGCACTGAGCGGTCCGCAGGAAGTGCCCCGACCTGCCGTCGATCGTCTGCGACACCGTCGTGGCCGGTCCCACGCGGCGGAGCCGCATAGCGACACAGCCGCGGCGGAGCCGCACACCGACACAGCCCCGCGCCACTTCGGGGCGCGTCCGAACCGCGGCCGACCTCCGCCGATCCGCTTAGCGCCTGTCCGGCGGAGTGCCCGTCCGGCGGAGCTTCGTGGCGCTGCGTGGCGGCCCGCGAAGCTCGGCCGGGACAGGGTCGAGCGGCCCGTACGGTCCCGGCGGGGGCAGACGATGCGTGATCCCGGCCGGGGCCCGATACGCGGTCCCGACTGGGGCAGGCGGTGCACGGACCCGGCCGAGGCAAGCGGTGCACGGTCCCGACTGAGGCAGGCGGCGCGCCGGCCCCGCCGGGCCACCCGGTGGCGGCCCCGGCAGGGGTACCCGGTTCGCGGCCGCTAGCCGGAGCAGGCGGTGCGCTGGGCCTCCTGCCATTCGCAGACGGGGCAGAGCGTCGCTCCGGGGCGCGCGGCGGGGTACTCGGTGGGCTCGCCGCACTGCACGCAGTCGGCGTACGGCGGGCCCTCGGGAAGGTCCGTACGGTCGTCCATGACCCGAACCCTACGACCGGCGGGAGCTCAGCGCGCAGGCCAGCGTGGTCGCCCCGGCGGCGGCCGCGCCGGTCAGGGCCAGGGGCAGCAGGGGCATCGGCACGGTGCCGCTGTGCGAGCCGTCGACCAGCTCCGACACGGCGGCGTTCGCGGGCGAGGCACCGGCCACCGACACCAGCAGCGCGGCGAGCAGCGTGGCCGGGATGGCCCAGCCGGGGCGGCGCAGCAGCGGCCGGTTGCACAGCGCGCCGACGGCCGTGCCGAGCAACGCGCAGGCTACCGCGGTGAGCAGCCCGGAGACGGTCGCCTCGGGTACGGGGATCTCGTGCAGGTGATCCGCGGTGTACGGATCGCTGACCGCCGCGACGAACAGCGTCCCGGCGGTGCCGAGCACCAGCGCCGCGCCCAGCGCGGTCAGCACCGAGGCGAGGTGCACCCGGCCGGGCCCCACCGCCGCCGAGGCGCAGTCGCGGGCCGCGGCGGGCTCCTGGGTGACGCACACCCGCACCAGCCAGGCGGCGACGGGCAGCAGCGCGGCGGCGGCGTAGCCGAGCGAGTCGAGGATCGGCTGCCCGCTCTGCACCCCGATCCCCAGGAACGCGCCGTAGAGCAGCAGCGGCGGCAGCCAGCGGTGCGAGCGGGCCAGCAGGGCCGTCTGATAGCGCAGCAGCGCGGTCATGCCGT
>NZ_JAAAYH010000576.1:0-4534 GCF_018035285.1 Streptomyces sp. MK37H
GTCAGACGCCGTAGCGCTCCGCGGCCTCCTTGGGGGCCGTGGCGCGGACCGCGCCCTGGCGGGCGAGGCGGGACAGGGCGGCCACCACGATGGCCGGGGCGTCCACGCCGAAGTGGCGGCGGGCGGCCTCGCGGGTGTCGGAGAGGCCGAACCCGTCCGTGCCCAGCGAGTACCAGTCCTGCTCGACCCACTGGCTGATCTGGTCGGGGACGGCGCGCATCCAGTCGCTGACGGCGAGGACCGGGCCCGGTGCGCCTGCCAGGGCACGGGTGACGTACGGGACCCGGTCTTCGCCCTTGAGCTGCGCCGCGTCACAGGACAGGGCGTCGCGGCGCAGCTCGCTCCAGGAGGTGGCGGACCACACGTCGGCGGCCACGCCCCAGTCGTCGGCGAGGAGTTTCTGGGCCTCCAGCGCCCAGTGGATGGCGGTGCCGGAGGCGAGGAGCTGGATACGGGGGGAGTCCTCGGCCGGGGCCGTGGCCTCCTGATAGCGGTACAGGCCCTTGAGGATGCCCTCCTCGACGCCTTCGCCCTCAGGCATCGCCGGCTGGACCTTGGGCTCGTTGTAGACCGTCAGGTAGTAGAAGACGTCCTCGGCGTCCGGGCCGTACATCCGCCGCAGACCCTCCCGCACGATCGCGCCCACCTCGTAGGCGAACGCCGGGTCGTAGGCGAGCGCCGCCGGGTTGGTGGAGGCGATCAGCGGGGAGTGGCCGTCGGCGTGCTGGAGGCCCTCGCCGGTCATCGTCGTACGGCCCGCCGTGGCGCCGATGAGGAAGCCGCGGCCGAGCTGGTCGGCCAGCGCCCACATCTGGTCGGCGGTGCGCTGCCAGCCGAACATCGAGTAGAAGATGTAGAAGGGGATCATCGGCTCGCCGTGGGTCGCGTACGACGTCGCGGCGGCGGTGAAGTCGGCCATCGAACCGGCCTCGGTGATCCCCTCGTTGAGGATCTGACCGTTCGCGGCCTCCTTGTAGTACAGGAGCTGATCGCGGTCGACCGGGTCATAGGTCTGGCCGAGCGGGGAGTAGATCCCGGCGGTGGGGAAGAGCGACTCCATGCCGAAGGTCCGTGCCTCGTCCGGCACGATCGGCACCCAGCGCTTCCCGGTCTCCTTCTCCCGCATCAGGTCCTTGACCAGCCGGACGAAGGCCATGGTGGTCGCGATCTCCTGGCTGCCGGAGCCCTTGGCGAGCGCCTGGAACGGCTTCGCGGACGGCTCGGGCAGGGCCACCGGGTGCACCCGGCGGGCCGGGGCCGGGCCGCCGAGGGCCGCGCGGCGCTCCTGGAGGTAGCGGACCTCGGGGGAGTCGGGGCCGGGGTGGACGTACGGCACGAGGGCGTCGTCCAGCTTGCTGTCCGGGATGGGGAGTTCGAGGAGGTCCCGCATGGCGCGGAACTCCTTGCCCGTCAGCTTCTTCATCTGGTGGTTGGCGTTGCGCGACTCGAAGCCGGGGCCCAGCGTCCAGCCCTTGACGGTCTGGGCGAGGACGACGGTCGGGGCGCCCTTGTGCTCCACGGCCGCGCGGTATGCCGCGTACACCTTGCGGGGCTCATGGCCCGCGCGCGAGGTGTGGAAGCACTCGGTGAGCTTGGCGTCGGTGAGCCCCTGGGCCAGCCGGGCCAGCTCGGGGTCGGCCCCGAAGAAGTGCTCGCGGATGTAGGCCGCGTCGCGGGTCGCGTACGTCTGGAACTGGCCGTCCGGGACCTCGCGCAGCCGGCGGGCCAGTGCGCCCGAGGTGTCCAGCGCGAACAGCTCGTCCCAGGCGGAGCCCCACAGCGACTTGATCACGTTCCAGCCCGCCGCGCGGAACTGGGCCTCCAGCTCCTGCACGATCTTGAAGTTGGCGCGCACCGGGCCGTCGAGGCGCTGCAGGTTGCAGTTGATGACGAAGGTGAGGTTGTCCAGGCCCTCGCGCCCGGCCAGGGCGAGCGCGGCCGTCGACTCCGGCTCGTCCATCTCGCCGTCGCCGAGGAAGGCCCATACGTGGGAGTTCGCGGTGTCCTTGATGCCGCGCGCCGCCAGATAGCGGTTGAAGCGGGCCTGGTAGATCGCGGAGATCGGGCCGAGCCCCATCGAGACGGTGGGGAACTCCCACAGCCACGGCAGCCGGCGCGGATGCGGATAGGACGGCAGACCGTCGCCGCCCGCCTCGCGGCGGAAGTGGTCCAGGTGGTGCTCGGTCAGCCGCCCGTCGAGGAAGGCGCGGGCGTAGATGCCGGGGGAGGCGTGGCCCTGGATGTAGAGCTGGTCGCCGCTCCCTCCCCCAGTCTTCGACCGGGAGGTGCCCCCTGCCTCCTTGCCCCGGAAGAAGTGCTGGAAGCCCGTCTCGTAGAGCCAGGCGGCGGAGGCGAAGGTGGCGATGTGACCGCCGAGGCCGTCACGGCTGCCGCGGGTGACCATCGCCGCCGCGTTCCACCGGTTCCAGGCGGTGATGCGGCGCTCCATGGCCTCGTCGCCCGGGAACGCGGGCTCGGCGGCGGTCGGAATGGTGTTGAGGTAGTCCGACTCCAGCAGGGGCGGCAGCGCGAGCCCGGCGCTCTCGGCGCGCTCCAGGGTGCGGCGCATGAGGTACGAGGCGCGGTGCGACCCGGCGGCCCGGGTGACAGCGTCCAGGGAGGCGCCCCACTCGGCGGTCTCCTCGGGGTCGCGGTCGGGAAGCTGGTCGAGCGCACTCGGCTGCGTGCGTGCGAGATCGGTCATGAAATAACCGTAGGACTGATCGATGATCGATCAAAGCTCTGCCAAGGAAAAAGTGCTCCGTAAGCCGAAATTGGCATTCCGTGCCGCGAAACTAGGCACGCGGTGCACAGCCGAGGACATGCTCCTTGACCAGTTCGCCGACCCGCGGGTCCCGCCGCTTGAAGGCGTCCACCACCGCTTGGTGCTCCTCGGCGTACGACTGCTGGACGGTGCCCAGCCAGCGGATCGACAGCGTCGTCCAGATCTCGATGCCCAGCGACTCCCAGGTGTGCAGCAGCACGCTGTTGCCCGACGCCCGCACCAGCTCCCGGTGGAACGCCACGGTGTGCCGGACCTGCGCCTCCCCGTCGGCCGCGCGGTCCGCCTCGTACAGTGCCCACACCTCGGGCTCCAGGGCGGAGGTGTCCTCGGCCAGCACCGGCGCGGCCAGCTCCGCCGCCATCTGCTCGAGCCCGGCCCGTACCGGATAGATCTCCTCCAGGTCGGCGGCGGTCAGATTCCGCACCCGGACGCCCTTGTTCGGCGCCGATTCGATCAGCCGCAGCGACTCCAGCTCCCGCAGCGCCTCCCGTACGGGCGTCTGGCTGACCTCCAGCTCGGTGGCGATCCGGCGCTCCACGATCCGCTCGCCCGGCTTCCAGCGGCCGCTGACGATGCCCTCCACGATGTGCTCGCGGATCTGCTCGCGCAGCGAGTGGACGACGGGCGCGGCCATGGGGATCTCCTTAGAACCAGCGGTGAACAGCTGCCATTATCCCGGCACCGCGGTAATGAAAACCGCGCCCCGCACGGGAAGCCCGTGCGGGGCGCGGCAGGGAAACCGAGGTGAGGATCAGAGCCCGAGGTCCACCTCGAACTCGCCGGCCTCCAGGATCTCCTTGACGGCCGTCAGGTAGCGGGCCGCGTCGGCACCGTCCACCAGGCGGTGGTCGTAGGAGAGCGCCACGTACGTCATGTCGCGCACCGCGATGGTCTCGCCCAGCTCCGGGTGGTTGATGACCACCGGGCGCTTGACGGTCGCGCCGATGCCCAGGATGGCGACCTGGTTCGGGGGCACGATGATCGTGTCGAACAGCGCACCGCGCGAGCCGGTGTTGCTGATCGTGAAGGTGGCGCCGGACACCTCGTCCGGGGTGATCTTGTTGGAGCGGACCTTGCCCGCCAGCTCCGCCGTCTTCTTGGACAGACCGGCGATGTTGAGGTCGCCGGCGTTCTTGATGACCGGGGTCATCAGGCCCTTCTCGGCGTCCACCGCGATACCGACGTTCTCCACGTCGAAGTACGTGATGGTGTTGTCGTCCTCGTTGATCCGGGCGTTGATGGCCGGGTGGGCCTTCAGCGCCTGGACGGCGGCCTTCACGAAGAACGGCATCGGCGAGAGCTTGACGCCCTCGCGCTGGGCGAACGCCTCCTTGGCCCGGGCGCGCAGCCGCATGACCTTGGTGACGTCCACCTCGACCACGCTGGTCAGCTGGGCCTGGCTGTGCAGGGCCTTCATCATGTTGTCGCCGATGACCTTGCGCATCCGCGGCATCTTGATGGTCTGGCCGCGCAGCGGGGACACCTCCTGCGGGGCGGCCTTCGGCGCGGCGGCGGCCGGCGCCTGGGCCTGGGCGGCCTGGGCGGCCTTGGCGGCCTCCGCGGCGGCGATGACGTCCTGCTTGCGGATGCGGCCGCCGACGCCGGTGCCCTTGACCGTGGACAGGTCCACGTTGTTCTCGGCGGCGAGCTTGCGCACCAGCGGGGTGACGTAGGCGCCCTCGGCCTCGGGGGCCGCGGGAGCCGGGATGGTGGCGGCCGGAGCCGGGGCGGGCGCCGGAGCGGCCGGGG
>NZ_JAAAYH010000577.1:0-4525 GCF_018035285.1 Streptomyces sp. MK37H
AAAGCACATCGGCACAGCACTTCGGCACCACACGTGCACCCCACGACCTCATCGAGGAGAGCCGCATGCCATCCCGTACCCCCCGCATCCTGCTGAGCGCCCTCGCCACCCTGGCCACGGTGGCGGTGCTGACCACGGGCCCCGCCCTCGCCACACCCACCTCGCACTCCACCACGACGGCCGCCCAGGCGACGTGGGACACCGACCGGGCGGCGGCCGCGTACGCCGCGGACCACGGCGCCGTCACCGCGTCCGGCAGCGAGAACGACGGCGCCGCGCCGGGCCTGGCCTTCGACGGCAACGGGTCGACCCGCTGGTCCAGCCCGTTCACCGACAACGCGTGGATACGCGTCGACCTCGGCGCCACCATCCGGATCGACCGGGTCGTCCTGGACTGGGAGGCCGCCTACGGCAAGAAGTACGTCCTGGAGGTGTCGAAGAACGGCACCGACTGGACCCCCTTCTACACCGAGGACGCCGGCACCGGAGGATCCATCACCGCCCACACCCACCCGCAGGACGTCGTCGGACGCTACGTACGGATGCGTGGCATCGAGCGCGGCACGCCCTACGGGTACTCGCTGTACTCGTTCAAGGTGTACGGCGGCGAGCCCGCCCCGGCGTCCACGACCCGGACCAATCTCGCCCTTAACCACCCCGCCTACTCCAACTACTACCAGCACGCGGGCAACTCGCCCGCCTTCGTCACCGACGGCGGCTGGCCCGCCAACCTCAAGGACGACCAGAGCCGCTGGTCCAGCGACTGGAACGCCAACCGCTGGGTCTCGGTGGACCTCGGCGCGACCTCCACGATCGACACCGTCGACCTGTACTGGGAAGCCGCCTACGCCGTCGACTACCAGGTGCAGGTGTCCGACGACAACCGCACATGGCGCACCGTCTACCAGCCCTCCGCCGCCGAGGTGGCCGCCCGCCGCGCGGATGTGAAGTCCCCCGCGGACGCGGTGGGACGCCATGACACCGTGAAGCTGTCGCAGCCCGCCACCGGTCGCTATGTGCGGATGCTGGGGAAGGAGCGCCGCTCCTTCTACAACCCGGCGCCGGCCACCGCCCAATTCGGCTACTCCCTCTACGAGTTCCAGGTCTGGGGTACCGGCGGGAGTGCCTCCGCCGCGTACCCGGCCCTCCCCGGTGAACAGTCCGGGGCGTACAGGACGACGTTCTTCGACGACTTCACCGGCGCCTCCCTCGACCGCTCGAAGTGGCGTGTGGTGCGGACCGGCCAGGAGATGGGGTCCGTCAACGGCGAGTCGCAGGCGTATGTCGACTCCTCCGACAACATCCGCACCGAGAACGGCAATCTCGTCCTCAGGGCGAAGTACTGCAAGGGCTGCACCCAGGCGGGCGGCGGCACATACGACTTCACCTCCGGACGCATCGACACCCACACCAAGCTGGACTTCACCTACGGGCGGGTCAGCGCGCGGATGAAGCTGCCGGTCGGCGATGGCTACTGGCCCGCGTTCTGGCTGCTGGGCAGCGATGTGGACGATCCCTCGGTGTCCTGGCCCTCCTCCGGCGAGACCGACATCATGGAGAACATCGGCTACGCCGACTGGACCAGCACCGCCCTGCACGGCCCCGGCTATTCGGCGGACGGCAACATCGGCGCCCGCCAGATCTACCCGGGCGGCGGTCGCGCCGACCAGTGGCACACCTACGCGGTGGAGTGGACACCCACCGGGATGCGCTTCCTCGTCGACGACCGGGTGGTCCAGGAGACGAGCCGCAACAAGCTCGAGTCCACCCGTGGCCAGTGGGTCTTCGGCCACAACCAGTACGTCATCCTGAACCTCGCCCTGGGCGGAGCGTACCCGGCCGGGTGGAACAAGGTCACCACCCCCTACTGGGGCCTGCCGCAGTCCAGCGTCGACCGGATCGCGGCCGGGGGAGTGCAGGCGGAGGTGGACTGGGTGCGCGTCGAACAGAAGGGGTGAGCGCTGCATCATGGATCGTTGCCGGGCGGCCGCCGTGGCCGCCCGGCGTTGGGAAGCAGCGGAAGAAGGAGGAGCGCCGATGCGGGTGGCGTTGCACTCGGTTCTCAAGGAGGGCCAGGAGTCCGGTTATGAGCAGGTGCACGCCACGGTCCCGGAGGACCTGCTGGTGGCGCTGCGCCGGGCCGGGATCGCCAACTGGCGGATCTGGCGCAGCGGGCGCCATCTCTTCCACCTCGTGGACTGCGAGGACTTCGCGGCCGCGATGGCGGCGCTGGACGAGGACCCGGCCAACCAGCGCTGGCAGGAGTTCATCGGCGCGTACGTCGACCACTTCGAGGACACCGGCGGTTCCCCCGCCGAGGCGGAGCGGATGGCGCTCGGCGAGGTGTGGGAGCTGCGGGCCCAGGCCGAGGCCGCCGAGCGCGGTTAGGGGGTGTCCGGCGGATCGTGACGCCTGCGGCGGGCTCTTCCCCTCCCCTGGGAGGGGAAAGCATCGATATGCGGCTCCGCCGCGTGGTCCGACGGACGCTCCGTAGCCACCCTGTAGCCGGGACGATCGGCCGAACCGATCGGCCGAACCGGCGGAGCCTACCGATCCGGATCGTTTGGCGCAGCCATTCATCAGACCTTGAGTACGGGTGAGAACGGGGCGAACGCGTCCACGTACGACGTGGTGGCCCCGCACGGGGGCGTGGCGGAACGCGAGAGGCGCTCCGCACACGCCTGCCGCGCATCCCCGACTGGAGGTCAGTGAGTTGAGCCACCGACGTGTGAACAAGCGGACCCTCGCCATTTCCGGAGCCGCCATCACCGCGCTCGGGGCAGCCGCCATTCTGCTGCCCAACGCGAACGCGAACCCGGACGAGTCGTCGGGCGCCAAGACCTTCTCGTCCCAGGCCGCGGTGAAGCTCGCGAGGAGTCTCGCCTCGGACCTCGGTGACAACGGCGCGGGCTGGTACTACGACAACGGCAACCGCCAGCTGGTCATGAATGTGGTGGACGAGGACTCCGCCGAGTCCGTCCGGGCCAAGGGCGCCGTGGCGAAGGTCGTCCAGAACAGCATGGCCGATCTGAAGACCGCCACCCAGACGCTGAGCCGCGATGCGTCGGTGCCCGGCACCGCCTGGTCGATCGACCCGGTCACCAACAAGGTCCAGGTGACCGCTGACCGGACGGTGACCGGCACGAAGTGGGACACGCTGACCAAGGCCACGGGCCAGATGGAGGGCACGGTCAGCGTCAAGCGCAGCAAGGGCGAGTTCAAGAAATTCGACGGCGAGGAGGCGGCCCAGCCCGGCGGCAACGGCGGCGCGGGCGCCGAGGACGCGGCGGGTGACGCGGGTGACGCGGGCGCCGGGGACGCGGCCGGTGCGGCGGGCGGAGCGGGTGACGCGGGTACCGGTGCCGCGGGTGGCGCGGGCGACGCGGGGGCCGCAGGTGGTGCGGGTGATGCCGGTGCCGGTGGCGCCGGAGACACCGCGGGCGGTGCCGGTGACGCTGGGGGTGGCGGGGACGCCGCGGCCGGTGGGCTCGACGGCGGCGATGCCATCTTCGGCGGTGGCGCCCGCTGTTCGCTGGGCTTCAACGTCAGCGTCGACGGCGCGCCGGGCTTCCTGACCGCGGGCCACTGCGGCAACGAATCCCAGACCTGGACCTCGGACGAGGCCGGCGCCCAGCAGGTGGGCACGGTGCAGGACTCCAAGTTCCCCGAGAACGACTTCGCGCTGGTGATGTACGACGACGCCACCACCCAGCCGTCCAGCACGGTCGACCTCCAGAATGGCAACACCCAGGAGATCGGGCGCGCCGTCGAGGCGAGCGTGGGCCTGAAGGTGCAGCGCTCCGGCTCCACGACCGGGGTCACCGACGGCACGGTCACCGGCCTCAACGCCACGGTGAACTACGGCAACGGCGACATCGTCAACGGCCTCATCCAGACCGATGTGTGCGCCGAGCCCGGTGACAGCGGTGGCGCGATGTTCGCCGAGGACGCGGCGGTCGGGCTGACGTCCGGCGGCAGCGGCGACTGCACCCAGGGCGGCGAGACGTTCTTCCAGCCGGTGACCGCCGCGCTGGAGGCCACCGGCGCGGTCATCGGCGCGGACGGCGGCGGCGCCGGTGGCGGTGACGCGGCCGGTGGCGGTGACGCGGCTGGTGGTGCCGGCGACGCGGCTGGTGGTGCCGGTGACGCCGCGGGCGCGGGCAACGCCGGAGCCGGTGACGCGGGCGCTGGCGACGCGGGCGCCGGTGACGCGGGTGCCGCTGCCGGGGCCGGTGACACCGGCAACGATGCGGGCCAGGGTCTCAACTGATCCGGCCCACCCCATGAACGAGGCCCCGGGCGCCCTCCTGCCCCAGTGCCCGGGGCCTCCCCTCTCCCTACGATCTACGAGACCTACGAGACCTACGACCCTAGGCCCTGGCCGGAGACCGGAAGCCCCGCCGCCTCCGCCGCCGCGCCGAGCACCTCGCGCAGCATGGCCGGGGTGAGCCGCCCGGTGAAGGTGTTCTGCTGGCTCACGTGGTAGCAGCCGAAGAGCGTGAGCGGCGGCCCGCCGTCGGCCGCC
>NZ_JAAAYH010000578.1:0-4514 GCF_018035285.1 Streptomyces sp. MK37H
GCCCAAGAAACCTCGACGCGGCGCCCGAAAACCTCAGCGCGGCCAGATCGGCGGGTTGGTGCAGAACGCGCCGCCGAGGTACTCGTGGTCCGGGTTGCCCGGCTCCAGTTCGCCCTGCTCGGCGATCAGCTTCGCGGCGTACGGCTCGGAGTCGTCCCTCGGCTCGTACCCCAGGGCGCGGGCCGAGGAGAGGTCCCACCACAGGCGGGTGTTGGCCGAGCTGCCGTAGACCGTCGTGCAGCCCACGTTCTCCGCCGTAAGGGCGGCGTGGAGCAGCCGGGCGCCGTCCGCCGGGCTCATCCAGATGGACAGCATGCGGACCGTCGTCGGCTCGGGGAAGCAGGAGCCGATGCGGATGGCGACCGTCTCGATGCCGTGCTTGTCCCAGTAGAACGAGGCCAGGTCCTCGCCGAACGCCTTGGACAGCCCGTAGTAGGTGTCGGGGCGACGCGGGGTGTCGAGCGGGATGAGCGGGTCGTCCCCCACCGGGCGCGGGGTGAAGCCCACGGCGTGATTGCTGGAGGCGAAGACGATTCGGCGGACCCCGGCCTCGCGGGCCGCCTCGTACACGTTGTACGTGCCCTCGATATTGGCCCGCAGGATCTTCTCGAACGGGGCTTCCAGGGAGATACCCGCGAGATGGATGATCGCGTCAACGCCCCGCACGGCCTCGCGCAGGGCGTCCCGGTCGGACAGATCCGCGGTGATCGCGTCCGGCTCGCCCTCGATGGGGAGCTGGTCGAGCAGCCGCAGCTGGTATCCGTACGGCGGCAGCAGCTCACGCATCAAGGTGCCCATGCCGCCGGCGGCGCCGGTGAGGAGGACGGTGCGGGGAGCGGGCATGGGCGGAGCCTCCGTAGGGGTATCGCGTTATGGGGTTATCGCGCAGGGCGCTCTTGGTGCTCTTGCGTATGCGGTTTTTATTCATGTATGTGGTTCAGATGCATGGACACCGTAAGGATCGGCGCATGGGTCGTCAAGGGTGGCGCGATGTCGGCGAATTCACCCTCGGGTGAGTGGCGTCACCCGGTTGGCGCCCTTGACCGGCGGCCGATGGCTGCCTTACGGTGAACTCGTTCACGAATGTAGATGACGATCAGAAACGTGCACACGGCGTCGGTGGGTGACGGCGGGTCGGTGTACACGACAGGGAGAAGCCCGTGACCTCAGCTTCACTCGCCGAGCGCCTTGACGGACTGCTGTTCTTCCCCGTGACCGCCTACGGTCCCGATGGCGCCCTGGACCTGGAGATCTACCGCGCGCACGTCCGCGCCGGGATCGAGGCGGGGGCGGGCGCCGTCTTCGCGTGCTGCGGCACGGGCGAGTTCCACGCCCTGACGCCCGAGGAGTTCCACGACTGCGTCGTGGTCGCCGTGGAGGAGGCCGCCGGGCGGGTGCCGGTGGTCGCGGGCGCCGGGTACGGGACCGCGCTGGCGATCCAGTACGCCAAGCTGGCCGAGCGGGCCGGTGCGGACGGGCTGCTCGCCATGCCGCCGTATCTGGTCGTGGCCGATCAGGAAGGGCTGATCCGCCACTACAGCGCCCTCGCGGGCGCGACCGACCTCGACATCATCGTCTACCAGCGGGACAACGCCGTCCTGACCCCGGACTCCGTGGCCCGGCTCGCCAAGGTGCCCGGCATCATCGGCCTCAAGGACGGCATCGGCGACCTCGACCTGATGCAGCGCGTCGTGAGCGCGGTGCGGGCCGACGCCCCCGACGAGGGCTTCCGCTACTTCAACGGGCTGCCGACCGCCGAGCTGACCGGCCTCGCCTACCGCGGCATCGGCGTGACGCTCTACTCCTCCGCCGTCTTCTGCTTCGTTCCGGAGGTCGCCCTCGCCTTCCACAAGGCGCTCATGACGGGCGACGACGAGACCGCCAACAAGCTGCTCGACGGCTTCTACCGGCCGCTGGTCGAGCTCCGCAACCAGGGCCGCGGCTATGCGGTGTCGCTGGTCAAGGCCGGGGTCCGGCTGCGCGGGCTGGACGTCGGCGAGGTGCGGCCGCCGCTGAGCGAGCCCAGCCCCGCCCACGTCAAGGAGCTGGCCGAGCTGATCGAGCGCGGCATGGCGCTGGTCGGGGACGGGGACGCGGACAAGGACGGGAACGGGGACGGGGAGGCGCGGTGAAGGCTTCCGCCTTCGTCTACCCCTGGGATGTCGTCGGGGACCCGGACGCCGCGCGCCGCATCGCCGACCTCGGCGTCCAGCAGGTGACGCTGGCCTCCGCCTACCACTCCACCCGGGCCCTGACCCCGCGCCACCCCGGCCACCGCATCGTCACCGCCCGCCACGCGGCCGTGCTCTACCCGCCGAGCGCGGAGCGCTGGCAGGGGCGCGAGCTGCGGCCGTACGAGCAGTCGTGGGTGCCGGGCGACGATCCGTACGGGGAGGCGGCCGCCGCGCTGGCCGACGCCGGTCTCGAGGTCCACGCCTGGGTGGTGCTCGCGCACAACACCCGGCTGGGCGAGGAGCATCCGCGGATCACCGTGCGCAACGCCTATGGCGACCGCTACCCGTGGGCCCCGTGCATCGCCCGCCCCGAGGTGCGCGCCTATCTGGTGGACCTGGCCGCCGAGGCCGCCGTACGGCCCGGTGCCCGCGGCACCGAGCTGGAGTCCTGCGGCTGGTACGGGCTGGCCCATCTGCACGCCCACGACAAGATCGGCGGGGTGCCGCTGGGCGGCGCCGGCCAGTATCTGATGTCGCTGTGCTTCTGTGAGAGCTGCGAGGCGGGCTACGCCGAGCTGGGCGCCGACCCCGAGGAGCTGCGCGAGCTCGTCGTGCGCGCTCTGCGGCCGGTGTGGGCGGGCGAGACGACCGCGGACGGCGGTGACCGCGCGGGGGAGTGGGCCGAGGTCGAGAAGCTGCTCGGCGCCGACCACGCCGCGCTCTTCGCGGCCTGGCGCAACCGGATCGCGAGCGGTCTGCGGGCCGAGGCCGTGGCCGCCGTAAGGGCCGCGGCGGACGGGGACTTCCAGGTTCTGCTGCACGCCGACCCGGCCCCGCACCGGCTCGGCGCCAACGTGGGCGTGGACCCGGCCGATGTGCTGGCCCAGGCCGACGGGGTCGTACTGCCGTGCACGGGGGGCGAGGCGGCGCGCTCCGGGGTCCTGCCACCGTTCGTCCCGTACCGGACCGAACGGACCGTGCTCGCCGCCAACTTCACGGTGGTGGCGGGGATGGGCGGCAGCCCGGCGACGCTGGCCCGGGACGCGGCCCACGCGGTGGAGCTGGGCGCGGACGAGCTCCGTCTGTACCACGCCGGTCTGGCCTCGGACCAGGACCTGGCGGCCGTCCGCACGGCCCTGGCCGAGCTGAGCTGAGCTCGGACGCGAAGCTTCGCGCGGACGATCGACGGCAGGTCGAGGCACTTCCAGCGGAGCGCCTCGGTGGCGGGTTTCCGGGACAGCCCGGCGGATTATCGGAAGCGCGACACCCGGTGGCATCGCCACGATCGAAGGGTGTCGACGAAACGGACCCCCTCACACCGCAGGCCCATCGCGCTGATGTCCCTGGGACACGCCTGCGTGGACATCTACCAGGGAGCGGTGGCCGCGCTGGTGCCGTTCTTCGTCTCGGAACGGGCCTACAGCTACGCCGCCGCCTCCGGCGTCGTACTGGCGGCCTCGCTGCTGTCGTCCGTCGTGCAGCCGCTGTTCGGGGCGCTCACCGACCGGTGGGCCATGCCGTGGCTGCTGCCGGTGAGCACGCTGGTGGGCGGCGCGGGTGTGGCGCTGAGCGGGGTCACCGGCTCCTACGCGGCGACCCTGGCGGTGGTCGCCGTCTCCGGGATCGGCGTCGCCGCGTACCACCCCGAGTCCGCCCGGGTGGCCCGGCTCGCCAGCCGGGGCAGCCACACCGCGATGAGCTGGTTCTCCCTCGGCGGCAACATCGGCTTCGCCGCCGCGCCGCTCGCGGTCGCCGCCGTCATCGCCACCGGTGGTCTGCGCGCCTCCCCGTTGCTGGCCCTCCCCGCCGTCGCCGGAGCCGTCCTGTGCGCGGCCGCGCTACGGGTGCTCAGGGTCCCGGGCGCGGCGGCCGGGCCCGCGCGCGCGAGCCGCGGAGGAGAGGGACGGGACGACTGGCCCTCCTTCCTCCGGCTGTCCGGCGCCATCATGTGCCGCTCGATCGTCTTCGTCGGGCTGAGCGCGTTCGTCTCCCTGTACGTGCGCGAGCGCACCGGTGGAGGCGAACTGGCCGGTACCGCCGCCCTGTTCGTGCTCTACGCCGGCGGCGCGGCGGGCACGGTGGCCGGCGGCGGGCTCGCCGCCCGCCACGGCCGCGTCCCGGTCGTCCAGTGGTCGTACGCCCTGACCGTCCTCGCCGTCGCGGGCGTCGTCCTCGTCCCCGGCCCGGCGCTCTACCTCTGCGTGGCCGTCGCCTCGGCCGGGCTCTACGTGCCGTTCTCCCTGCACGTCACCCTCGGCCAGGACTACCTGCCCCGCCGCGTGGGCACCGCCAGCGGGGTCACCCTGGGCCTGACGATCAGCGTCGGCGGCCTGGCCAGCC
>NZ_JAAAYH010000579.1:0-4511 GCF_018035285.1 Streptomyces sp. MK37H
GTGATTGGCGCCACAAATACACGTAAGCGTCCAGGGCCCCACCCCTCCGACCCCGTCCCCTCCTGCCTCGTCGGCGGCTCTCCCTAGTCGTCGTCGCCGCTGTCGTCGTCGGCCGGGGCCTGGGTGACCTTGCCCGAGTGGGCGTCTACGATCAGGTCGCGCTCCTTGTGGTTCTTGACGGTCTCGACCTCCCACACCGGGGTGCGGTCGCCGTCGAACTCCACGGAGGTCACCGTGGACTGGGACGCGGCCTTCCGGGCCGCCTCGATGGCCGAGACGTCGGCGTTCCGCAGGGCCTTGGCCTCGGCGGCGTCCTCGGGGTCGTTGTCGTCCGGGTCCACCCGCTGGTCGATCACCTTGCCGTTGGCGTCCAGCGTGACCTCGTGCCACCCGCCGTCCTTGCCCAGGACGTCCGCCTCCCAGCGGCCGTGGTCGCGGTCGATGGAGTCCAGCGTGCCCGGGACGGCCTTGAGCGCGGCGCTGGCCGCCTCGGTCAGCGAGGCGCCGGTGGACGCGGCCGCCGGGGACGAGGACCGTGCGCTGTCCGTCCCGTCGCTCGCCACCGCGAAGGCCGTACCTCCGGTGGCCAGGGCGGCTGCGGCGACAGATGCGATGATGATGCGCTTCATGTGGGTTCCTCCCCATTCGTGTTCGGACGCCAACCACCCTGGCCGATCGATGCTGAAGCCCACCTGAAGCCGCCTGAAGAGATCTTCAGGTTCGCTCTGCGACGCTGGTCGCATGCGTGTGCTGATCGTGGAGGACGAGCGGCGGCTGGCCCTGTCGCTGGCCAAGGGGCTGCGGGCGGAGGGGTTCGCCGTCGATGTGGCGCACGACGGCCAGGAGGGGCTGCACCGTGCGCAGGAGGGGGTGTACGACCTCGTCGTCCTCGACATCATGCTGCCGGGGCTGAACGGCTACCGCGTGTGCGGGGCGCTCCGGGCGGCCGGGCACGAGGTGCCGATCCTGATGCTCACCGCCAAGGACGGCGAGTACGACGAGGCGGAGGGGCTCGACACCGGGGCCGATGACTATCTGACCAAGCCGTTCTCGTATGTGGTGCTGGTGGCGCGGATACGGGCGCTGCTGCGGCGCCGTGGCCCCGGGGCCTCGCCCGTGGTGCGGGTGGGGCCGCTCAGCGTGGACCGGGGCGCGCGCCGGGTGGAGCGGGACGGCCGGGAGGTGGCGCTGACCGCCAAGGAGTTCTCCGTGCTGGAGCAGTTGGCGACGCGGGCGGGGGACGTCGTCTCCAAGCCCGACATCCTGGAGCATGTGTGGGATTTCGCCTACGACGGCGACCCCAACATCGTCGAGGTGTATGTGAGCGCCCTGCGCCGCAAGCTGGGCGCGGGGCTCATCGAGACCGTACGGGGAGCGGGGTACCGGCTCCGTGCGTAAGGCGTTCGGTTCGGTACGGGCGCGGGCCGCGCTGGGGGCGACCCTGGTGGTGGCGGTGGCCCTGGTGGCGGCGGGGATCGCGGTGCTGCAGGTGCTGCGCTCCGATCTGGGGGACCAGGCACGGCTGAAGGCCCAGGTGGACGCGCGGGAGGTGGCGTCGAAGATAGCGGCCGGGGCGGGCTACGGCTCGCTGAAGCTGGACGAGAGCGTCCCGGTGCAGGTCGTGGACGAGGACGGCCGGGTGCGGGCGGTCAGCGAGGATCTGGAGGCCGTGACGGGCACCGGGAGCGCGTCCGTGAAGCCCGTCGCGGCGGGCGTCACGGACGACGACCAGGACGATGACGACGGCGGCGCCGGAAAGGTCTCCTCCGGGCAGGAGTACAGCGACGGCTCCGCCCGTGTCGACGGGGAGACCGCCGACTACGTCTGGGCGGCCGTGGAGGCCACCGACACCTCCGGCGAGGACGTCACCGTCTACGCGGGCGCCCCGCTGGCCACCGAGCGCGGCGCGGTCACCACGGTGCGGAACGCGATGCTGCTCGGGCTGCCGCTGCTGCTGCTGGTCGTGGCGGCCGTGACCTGGCTGGTGACCCGGCGCGCGCTGCGGCCCGTGGAGGGCATCCGGCGCGAGATGGCCGCCATCACGGCGAGCACGGACCTGTCCCGGCGGGTGCCCGAGCCGGGGTCGCACGACGAGGTGGCGCGGCTCGCCCGGACCACCAACGAGACGCTCACGGCGCTGGAGGCGTCCGTGGAGCGGCAGCGGGCCTTCGTGGCCGACGCCTCCCATGAGCTGCGCTCCCCGGTGGCCTCGCTCCGCACCCAGCTGGAGGTGGGCGCCGCCCATCCGGAGCTGCTGGACCTGGACGGCGCGGTGGAGGACGTGGTGCGGCTCCAGCGGCTCGCGGCCGATCTGCTGCTGCTGGCCCGGCTGGACGCGGGGGAGCGGCCCACCGGAGGCACGCCGGTGGCGCTGGACGCCCTGGTGCGCGAGGAGCTGGCCCAGCGGCTGGCGGACCGGGTGCCGGTGCGGGACGAGGCGGTGCCGGTCACGGTGCCGGGCTCGCGCGGGCAGCTGGCCCAGGTGCTGGGCAATCTGATCGACAACGCGCAGCGGCACGCCCGGAGCGGGGTGCGGGTGGCGGTGCGCGAGGAGGGCCGGTGGGCCGTGCTGGAGGTCGCGGACGACGGCGCGGGCGTGCCCGAGGCCGAGCGGGAGCGGATCTTCGAGCGGTTCGTACGGCTCGACGACGCCCGCAGCCGCGACGATGGCGGGGCCGGGCTCGGCCTCGCCATCGCGCGGGACGTGGCGGTGCGCCACGGCGGCACGCTGGCCGTCCGGGCGGCACCCGAGGGCGGCGCCCTGTTCGTGCTGCGGCTGCCGATGTAGGTGGTGAGGCCGGTCCGCCGCAGGCGTCACACCCCTTAGATCCGGCCCCGCTGGGTGCGCAGATGCTCCGCGACGGGCACCAGCGATCCGTACAGCGCCTTGAGGTCCTCCGGCGCGAGCAGATCGATGAAGTGCCTGCGCACGGACGCCACATGATGGGGGGCGACCTTGCGCATGGTGTCCCAGCCGTGCTCGGTCAGCACGGCGTACAGCCCCCGCCGGTCCGATTCGCAGTTCTCGCGGCGGACCAGGCCGGCGTTCTCCATCCGGGTGATCTGGTGGGACAGCCGGCTCTTGGACTGCAGGGTCGCGGACGCGAGATCGCTCATCCGCATCCGGTGGTCCTCCGACTCCGAGAGGTTGACCAGGATCTCGTAGTCGTTCATGGTCAGGCCGAACGGCTGCAGGTCTTTTTCGAGCTGGTAGGTCAGCAGCCGGCTGACGTCCAGATGGGTGCGCCAGGCGCGCTGTTCCTCGTCGCTGAGCCAGCGCGTGCCGTTCTCGGTCTCCATGGGATGTATTCTACCTATAGAAGTTGAATTCCGAACCAATGGATGCATCGGGCTAGAGGTCACCTGTTCGACGTTACACTCCGCACCTTCGCGCTCACGAACCGGTATCCCCCGTCTCGCCGACCGATATCCCGGCGACGACCTCCTCCGTGGACTGGAGCAGTACGGTCCCCGCGCCCACGAACTCGAATTGGTGCTCCTCGCCCGAGGCGCCCCCGATGCCGGTACGCGACCGGACGGCCCCGAGGAAGCCGCGCAGATACTGGTGGTCGTAGTGGTGGCACGGCGTCGGGCAGTCCGCCCAGCCGACCAGCGCCTGGGGGTCCACCCGGATCGGCGGTTCCATGAAGACCACGGGCCCGTTGGACGCGGCCACGAACTTCCCCGTGCCGATGAGGGTGAGGAAGCCCGGGACGATGGACTGCTTCAGGGACAGCGAGGGCTGGAAGGCGAGCAGATTGCCGGACCGGATGGAGAGATTGCCGTCGTCCAGGTCGTAGGAGTTGACGTCGAAGGCGCGGTCCGCGAGCACCATCTTGCCCCGCCCCTCGGCCACCACCCAGTCCGCCGCGTGCAGCGGGGAGTGGAAGCTGTGGGCGATGAGGTGGTCGAGGTGGCCGAGCCCGACGCCCTGGAAGTCGATCTGCCCGTAGTAGGCGACCATCTTCCCTTTCTGCAGGAACCACTGGCCGTTCAGATCCACGCTGAAGGCGTACGGATTGATGTTGTCGTCGACGGGCAGCGTCCAGGCGTCATGGATGACGGGGCCGTTCACAGCTTCTCCTCCGATGCCTGGACGTAGACCATGCCGGTGCCGGACAGCTCCAGTTGGAACGCCTCGCCCGAGCCGCGGCCCACCATTTCGCGCCAGCCGATCGCCGTCGAGAGCTTATTGCGAACATCACCCCGGTGGGCGACATAGGCTTGCGGATCGACATGCACCGGACGTCCCGGGCCGATCGGCAGCTCCAGCACCCCGCCGTGCGCCATGACCGCCGCGGAGCCCTGCCCCTCCAGGGTGGTGGTGAACAGCCCCTGGCCGGTGACCTGGCCGCGCACCATGCCCATCACCCCGCCCTGGGAGCCCAGGAACATCGTGCCCTGGCGCAGCGAGCCGTCGAAGGCCAGCAGCCGGTCCGACTCCACATAGAGGGTGTCGCCGACCAGGTCGATCACATGGACGTGGTGGCCGCCGTGCCCGAACATCACCG
>NZ_JAAAYH010000058.1:0-31436 GCF_018035285.1 Streptomyces sp. MK37H
CTTCCCCAGCGCCCCCACGGCGAAGGCGAGCGCGGTGCCCAGGTCGGCGACGGGGGTGCGCAGGGTGTGCCACGGCAGGTCGGGCTCGGCAAGACCGGTCTCCTCGGCGAACCGGCCCAGCAGCGGAACCCCGCCGTCGAAGGCGGCCAACGTGCCCGCCGCACCGCCCAGTTGGGCGGGCGGCCGCAGCGCCGCGAGCCGGTCGCGGGCGTCCAGGACGAGTGCCCGCCAGCCCGCCGCCTTCAGCCCGAAGGTGGTGGGCACGGCGTGCTGGGTGAGGGTGCGGCCGGGCATCGGGGTGGCGCGGTGCGCGGCGGCGAGCCGCGCCAGCTCCGCCGCCGTACGCTCCAGATCGGCCACGATCAGCGGCAGCGCCCGCGCGGCCACCAGCATCGCGGCCGTGTCCACGATGTCCTGGCTGGTCGCGCCCCGATGGACGTACGACGCGGCCTCGCCGTCCGTACGGGCTACCGCCGCCGTGAGATCGGCGACCAGCGGGATGACCGGGTTGCCCCCGGAGCGGGCGCGCAGCGCCAGATCGCGTACGTCGTACAGCTCGACGCGGGCCGCGCCCGCCACCGCCTCCGCCGCCCCGGCCGGTGCCACCACCCGCGCCAGCGCGGCCTCGGCGTCCAGCATGGCCTGCAGGAACGCCGTGTCGCCCGTGGCGGCCTCCACCGCCGACCCGGCCCGCACCGGGGACAGCAACCCCACGTCGTCGCTGTCGGAAGTACCAGGACTAGCGGAACTCAAGGAAAACCGTCTCCCCTTCGCCCTGTAGGCGGATGTCGAAGCGATAGGTCCCCGGCGGGGACGCCGCCGTCGCCACCAGCGTCTCGCGGCGCGCCGGATCCAGTGAGGCGAGCAGCGGGTCGGCGGCGTTGGCCTCGGCGTTCTCGGGGAAGTACACGCGGGTGAAGAGGTGGTGCAGCAGCCCCCGGGCGTGGACGCACACGCTGATGTACGGCGCGGCGGGCGCGGCCGGGCCGCCCGGCGGCAGCGTACGGGCCGTCCAGTGGCCGTCCGCGTCGGTGGCGATCCGGCCGAAACCGGTGAAGTCCACGCCGTTGCGCCCGAGGAAGCCGCCGGTCACCGGGTCGCGCCGCATCGACCCGCCCGCCCCGGCGAGCGAGCCGTCCGGGCCCGCCTGCCACAGCTCCACCAGCGCGTCCGGAACGGGGGCGCCCTCGCCGTCGCGGATATAGCCGTGGAGCGTGATGGCGCCGGGGTGGCCCGCCGGGGCCATCTCGCCGCCGCCGGGGAAGGGCAGGGCGTAACCGTAGAAGGGGCCCACGGTGTGGGAGGGGGTAGGCGCAAGTGTCTCCACGGGTGCCGGCCCCTGCGTGGGTGCAGGCCTCTCGCTCATCAGCGCCCCTCCTCGATCCACGTGGCGGACGGCCCGTCCAGCACGATGTCCCAGCGGTAGCCCAGCGACCACTCCGGCCGCGACAGCGCGTGGTCGTAACGGGCGACCAGCCGCTGCCGCGCCGAGTCGTCCGTCACCGACTGCAGGATCGGGTCGTAGGCGAAGAGCGGATCGCCGGGGAAGTACATCTGGGTGACCAGCCGCTGGGTGAACGCCGCGCCGAAGACGGAGAAGTGCAGATGCGCCGGGCGCCAGGCGTTCTCGTGGTTGCGCCACGGATACGCGCCCGGCTTGATGGTGGTGAAGTGGTACGAACCGTCGTCGCCGGTCAACGTCCGCCCCACACCGGTGAAGTTGGGGTCGAGCGGCGCGGGGTGCTGATCGCGCAGATGGGCGTAGCGGCCGGACGCGTTGGCCTGCCACAGCTCGATGAGCTGCCCCCGGACGGGGCGGCCCCGGCTGTCCAGGAGCCGCCCGGAGACGGTGATCCGCTCGCCGAGCGGCTCGCCCTGGTGCTGCACCGTGAGGTCGTTGTCGATCGCGGTGATGTCGGTATGGCCGAAGACCGGGGTGTGCAGCTCCACGGTCTCCGGGTCGCCGTGCACCGCGACCAGCGGCTGCTTGGGGTGGCGCAGCACACTGCTGCGGTACGGGGGGAAGTCGCGCGGCGGGTGGTCGGCGGCGGGAGCCCCCTCGGCGCGCGCCTTGTCGTACGACTCCCGTATGTGCGCGAGTTCGCTGTCGATGTCGGACTGGGTGAGAGCCATGTCTGCCGTCAGCCTTACCTTTCCAGACCTTTCCAGCCTTGCCGTTCCGGGCCTTGCCGTTCCGGGATTACCGTCCGGGCCTTGCCGTTCCGGGCCTTGCCGCTCCGGGATTACCTCTCCAGGACGAGGGCGAGGCCCTGCCCGACGCCGATGCACAAGGTGGCCAGGCCCGTCCCCGAGCCGCGGGCGGCGAGCTGATGGGCGACGGCCCCGGCGAGCCGGGCTCCGGAGGCGCCGAGCGGATGGCCGATGGCGATGGCGCCGCCGCGCGGGTTGACGATGTCGGGGTCGAAGCCCGGGTCCTGGGCCGACCACTCGGCGAGGCAGCCCAGCACCTGCGCGGCGAACGCCTCGTTGAGTTCGAGGGTGGCCAGATCGGCGAACGAGCGGCCCGCCTTGGCGAGGGCGCGGCGTACGGCCTCGACCGGGCCGAGCCCGAAGTACTGCGGCTCGATACCGGTGACGGCCGAGGCGCCGATCCGGGCCAGGGGCTCGCGTCCGGTGGCCTTCAGGCCCTCGTCGTCGACGAGCAGCAGCGCGGCCGCGCCGTCGTTGAGGGGCGAGGAGTTGCCCGCGGTGACGGTGCCGCCGGGCTTGCGGAAGGCGGGCTTGAGCTTGGCCAGGGCCTCGGTGGATCCCGCGGCGGAGCCGCTGTTGGACACGGGCTCGCGAATCGTCTCGTCCCGGACGAGCTCGGTGTCCGGATACGGCAGTACCTCGGCGTCGTACGCCCCGTCCTTCCACGCCCGCGCCGCCTTCTCATGGCTGGCGAGCGCGAACGCGTCCTGTGCCTCGCGGGTGATGCCGTGCTTGTCGGCGATCAGCTCGGCGCCCTCGCCGAGGGCTACGGTCCACTCGGGCGGCATGTCCGGGTTGGTCATCCGCCAGCCCAGAGTCGTGGAGTACATCTGCTGATGCCCGGCGGGGAAGGCGCGCTCGGGCTTGGGCAGCACCCAGGGGGCGCGGCTCATCGACTCCACACCGCCCGCGAGCGCGATGTGCGCGTCGCCGACCGCGATCGCGCGGGCGGCCTGGAGCACGGCCTCCAGGCCCGAGGCGCAGAGCCGGTTGACGGTCGCGCCGGGCACGGTGACGGGCAGCCCGGCCAGCAGCACGGCCATGCGGGCGACATCGCGGTTCTCCTCGCCCGCGCCGTTGGCGTTGCCGAAGTAGACGTCGTCGATGCGTGCCGGGTCCAGGGCGGGGGTGCGGGCGAGCAGGCCGCGCACCACATGGGCGGCCAGGTCGTCGGGGCGCACCCCGGACAGCCCGCCGCCGTAACGGCCGATGGGGGTGCGGACGGCGTCGACGATATAGACGTCACGCGAGGTGGTCATCGGGTCTCCTTCCCGGACGTCCCGGGCTTCCCGGCGGCTTTGAGGGCGCGCAGCGCCGCCAGCTCTTGGGGGGCGGGCGGCTCGGTGGTGCCCACGGTGTCGGCGACGGTCAGCTCCCAGCCGGTGGCGGCCCGCACCCGCTCCACGGTGACGTCCGGGTGCACTTCGGTCAGCACCAGTTCGGCGGTGGCCGGGTCGGGGCGCAGGATGCCCAGGTCGGTGATGACGGCGGTGGGGCCGGCGCCCGGCATGCCGAGCTTCTTACGGTCGCCGGGGCCGCCGCCGTGGCCCAGGGTGGTCACGAAGTCCAGCCGCTCCACGAAGTTGCGGGTGGAGTGGCGCAGCACCATGAGCACTTTGCCGCAGTTGGAGGCGATCTCGGGGGCGCCGCCCGCACCCGGAAGGCGGCCCTCGGGCTTGTCCGGGCCGCGGTCCACGACGGTGGTGTTGATGTTGGCGTAGCGGTCGACCTGGGCGGCGCCGAGGAAACCGACGTCGATCCGGCCGCCTTGGAGCCAGTAGTTGAACATCTCCGGCACCGGGACCACCGCGTCGGCCGTCTCGGCGAGCTCGCCGTCGCCGATGGACAGCGGGAGCCGGGTGGGCTTGGAGCCGATGGTGCCCGACTCGTAGATGAGCACGAGGCCGGGGTTGACGGTGGCGCGGGCCAGGTTGGCGGCGGTGCTGGGGAGGCCGATGCCGACGAAGCAGGTGGTGGCGTCGGCGAGCGCGCGGGCGGCGTTGACCTCCATCAGCTCGTCGGATGTGAAGTCCGTCGTCCCGGCGGGGGTGGCGGTCATCGGGTGAGTGCTCCCTCGCTGTTGCGCACGTATCCGTCGATCCACCGGGTGAACGCCTCGCGGTCGCGGGCGATCGGATCCCATGCCTGGTAGAAGGCGTTGTCGCGGGTCGAGTACCCGGTGGCGTAGGAGGGGTGGGCACCGCCGGGAACGACGGCGACCGCGTCGATCACCCAGCTCGGCAGGACGACTCCGCCGGGGCGTGGTGTCAGTTCCTCGACGATCTCCTCCACGGTCACCAGCACCCGGTCCGCCGCGAGGGCGGCCTCCTTCTGCACCCCGGTCAGCCCCCACATCTGGACGTTGCCGGCGCGGTCGGTCTGCTGGGCGTGGATGACGGTGACATCGGGGTTGAGCGCCGCGACGGCGGCCAGCTCCTCCCCGGTGAAGGGGCAGACGACGGTGGAGATGGTGTCCGTACGGGTCGGGATGTCGCTGCCGCGATAGCCGCGCAATACGGCGAACGGCAGCTTGGAGGCGCCCGCCACATAGCGGTTCGCCATGCCCGCGTGGCTGTGCTCGTCCAGCTCCAGCGGCCGTGGCCAGCCGTTCTCGACGGCGTCCCGGAAGCGGTGCAGGGAGCCCACGCCGGGATTGCCGCCCCAGGAGAACACCAGCTTGCGGACGAGTCCGGCGCCGATGAGCTGGTCGTAGATGACGTCCGGGGTCATCCGGACGAGGGTCAGGTCGGTGATGCCCTGGCGGATGACCTCGTGCGCGGCGGCGTACGGGATCAGGTGGGTGAATCCCTCCATCGCGACGGTGTCCCCGTCGTGGACGAGGTCCGCCACGGCGTCCTGCAGGCTTCGGATGTCGGCCATCGTCACTCCGCGGGGTCGGGATGCTCAGTGTGCTGACTAATATGATGTCGATTTCGCACGGTGCCATTGGCTGGTGCGCTCGTCAAGGGAGTCTAGGTCGAATGTCGGCCTCTCGACATGGGGTCTTCCACAGGGCAGAATCACTCAGTACACGGACTAACTTATGGCGATCGAGCAGCAGGGAAGCCGGGAGGGCAGGGCATGGGCGGCGCGGTGGATCTGAATACGCACCCCGGGCATCTGGCCCGCCGCTTCCAGCAGGCGCACTCGCTGCTGTGGGGCGCGATGGTTTCCGAGGAGACCACCTCGCCGCAGTTCGCGGTGGTCAACGCGCTGATGGAGAAGCCGGAGATCGACCAGCGGACGCTGAGCGAACACGTCCACCTCGACCGCTCCACCATCGCCGACCTGGTCGCCCGGCTGGCCCGGCGCGGCCTGCTGGAGCGGGTACGCGACCCGGACGACGGTCGCCGTAACGTCCTGCGGCTGACGGAGGAGGGTATCCGGGTCCACCGAAAGCTGGTCACCCGGACGTCCCGGATGAACCGGGTCTTCCTGGCCCCGCTGGACGAGACGGAGCGGGAGACCCTGCTGCGGCTGATCGCCCGGGTCGCGGACGCGGCGGAGGAGCTGCGTAAGGCGCCCTAGGCGTGGCCCTGGGTGTGCCCCAGGTGGCTGGTGTCAAACGTCCGGGGCGTCGGCGGTAGCGGTGTCGTGGCCGGAGGGGTGCTCGGCCAGTTCGGTGGCCCACGTGGCGGACCAGTCGACGAGAGGGCTGAGCGCTGTGTGGGCCTGTCGTCCCAGCGCGGTGAGGGCGTAGTGGCCGTCGGTGGTCTGGTGCACCAGACGTGCCTCGATCAGCTCGACGAGGCGTTGACGCAGCACGCTGGAGGACATGTTGCCGCAGCGTTCGCGCAGGGCACGGAACCCCAGGGCGCCTTCGTGCAGTTCCCACACCACGCGCAGGCTCCATCGCCTGCCGAACAGATCGAGCGCGGCCATGAGAGGGCGTCCGGTGGTTGAGCCGCGCACCGGCCGTCCTGGTGTCGGTGTGGCCATTCTCGGTCCTCCTGCGCCCCTGTAGATCCACAAGCCCTGGCGTTTCGGATTCCGAAACATTAGCATCGCCGCGTGATTCGGAAACCGAAACACCCTGCATGGGGAGGACAGCATGACGACGTTGACCACACCTCTGTGCCGGCGACTGGGCATTGAGGTACCCGTGGTGCAGGCGCCCATCGGGTCCGCGGTCACCACAGAGCTGGTGGCTGCGGTGGCGGACGCGGGAGGACTCGGCACCCTTGCTCTGACCTGGGTCACCGCCGAGGAGGCGGTGCGCCGGATCCGGCAGGTTCGACGGCTGACACCGAAGCCCTTCGCCGCGAACCTGGTGCTGGACTTCCCAGTCGACGAGCTTCTCGACGCCTGCCTGGCGGAAAGCGTGCCGGTCATCTCGACGTTCTGGGGAGATCCCTCGGCCGTCGCCGAACGCGTCCACTCGGCGGGTGCCCTGCACCTCCACACGGTCGGTTCCGTCACCGAGGCCGAACGCGCCGTCGCCGCAGGCGTCGACGTGATCGTGGCCCAAGGGTGTGAAGCAGGCGGCCACATCCGTGGGGAGGTCACCACGATGGCGCTCGTGCCCGCGGTCGCGGACGCTGTGCACCCGGTGCCGGTCATCGCGGCGGGCGGCATCGCCGACGGACGCGGGCTCGCCGCCGCACTGGCTCTCGGGGCCCAGGCCGGATGGCTGGGCACCCGATTCCTGACGGCATCCGAGGCGGACACGCACGAGGTCTACCGTCAAGCCGTGATCCAGGCTGCGCCGCAGGACGCGGTGCACACGCGGTGCTTCGACGGCGGCTGGCCCGATGCCCCGCATCGTGCGCTGCGCAACTCCACGCTCCGCGCCTGGGAGGCCGCGGACCGTCCAGCCGTGCCGAACCGCCCCGGCGAAGGCGCCGTGGTGGCCCGGAGTGCCGACGGACGGGCCTGGTCGCGTTACGACGACATGGTCCCCGTGCCCGGCATGTCGGGCGACGTGGAGGCTCTCGCCCTCTACGCGGGCCAGAGCGCCGGGCTTGTCCATGACGTCGCCCCGGCGGGCCGCATCGTGACGGACATCGCCGCGGATGCCGCGGCCCTCATGAGGCGGACGCGGACCCCTGACACTTCCGGCTCCCCGCACACCACGTCGCTACAGCGGTGAGCCGCACTGCGAGATCGCCGGCGGACTCACCACCACCCATCCTCTGAACAGCTCGGTGAGCCCGAACCCCGCCACCAGCAGGACCCACCGGACAGGACCTGACTAAGGGGCCGATGGACCCGTGGCGACGATGACCGTGGCGTCCAGGTCGTCGCATTCGGCCAGCCGGGGCTCCAAGCCACTGTCGGCCACGATGGCCATGGCCGAGGGCGCCTGCCGTCCGCTCGTCTCGAAGAGCAGCGAGCCGCCCGGGGCCAGCCATCCGCCCGCCTCGGCGGTGACCCGGCGCAGGACGTCCAGCCCGTCCGCGCCGCCGTCCAGCGCCACCCGCGCCTCATGGACCCGGGCCTCCGGCGGCAGCAGCCCGACCTCCTCGGTGGGCACGTACGGGACGTTGGCCAGCAGCACATCGACCCGACCGCGCAGCGCGGCGGGCAGCGGCTCGTACAGATCGCCCTCGTACACCGTGCCGCTTGCCGCCTCGACATTGCGCCGAGCGCAGCGCACCGCGACGGGGTCGATATCGGCCGCGTACAGCTCCACCCCGCCCAGGGCCGAGGCCAGCGCGGCGCCCAGCGCGCCCGAGCCGCAGCACAGATCGACCACGACGGCCCCGCGCCGGGCCAGCGGCACGGCCTGCTCGACCAGGAACTCGGTGCGTCGGCGCGGCACGAAGACCCCGGCGTCGATGGATATGCGAAGCCCCCGGAAGTCCGCCCAGCCGAGCACGTGCTCCAGCGGCAGCCCGGCGGCGCGCCGGTCCACCATGGCGTCGATCTCGGCCGGAACGTGGCCCGCGGAAAGGATCAGCCGCGCCTCGTCCTCGGCGAACACGCACCCGGCGGCGCGGAGCCTGGTGACGACGGCGGAAAAGGTGACAAGTGAAGGTGAAGCCGACATGGAAGCCTGGAAGCCTTTCGGAATCCCTGAGGGCGCTCCCGGCGGTCAGCTATCCCGTGTATCCCTGCGGCGAGAGCACCCAGCCTGAACTGGCGTTGATGGGTCTCACCTCCTCGGTGCGTACGGGTGCCGGCCACATTACCCGATGCCCCGGCGCCGTGGCGGTCACGATGTATCCGGGGCACGGAAGGTGCGCCGGTACGCCGACGGGGCGACCCCCGCCTCCGCCGCCAGATGCCGCCGCAGCGAGGTGGCGGTGGCGAAGCCGACCTCGTGGGCGACCCGTTCCACCGGCAGGTCGCTGGACTCCAGCAGGTGCCGCGCCCGCCGCAGCCGCTGCTGGGTCAGCCAGCGGCCGGGGCTCAGACCGGTCTCCTCCCGGAAGCGCCGGGCGAAGGTCCGGGTGCTCATCGCCGCGTGCGCGGCCAGCTCGTCCAGTGACAGCGGCAGTTCCAGCCGTCGCAGTGCCCAGTCGCGGGTCGGCCCGGTGCCGGTACCGTCCGCCGGCGGCAGCGGCCGCTCGATGTACTGGGCCTGTCCGCCGTCCCGGTACGGCGGCACGACGCAGCAGCGGGCGACCCGGTTTGCCACCTCGCTGCCGTGGTCCCGGCGCACCAGGTGCAGGCAGACGTCGACCCCGCTCGCCGCCCCCGCGGAGGTCAGCACGTCACCGTGGTCGACGAAGAGCACGCCGGCGTCGAGCTCGACCCGGGGGAAGAGCTCCCGGAAGTAGTCGGTGAGCGCCCAGTGGGTGGTGGCCCGGCGCCCGTCCAGGAGACCGGCGGCGGCCAGCAGGAAGGCGCCGGTGCAGATGGACACCAGACGGGTGCCGGGGCGGACGCGGGCCAGGGCGGCGAGGGCCTGCGGGTCCGGGGCGGCGGCCGAGGCCCTGGAGATCGCGTACGGAGGGATGACCACGGTGTCCGCCTCGGCCAGCACCTCGGGACCGTGCCCGGGGGTGACGGTCAGGTCCGAGTCGGTACGCACGGGCTGCCCGTCCACGCTCGCGGACAGCACCTCGTAGCGGCCGTCGGCGGACCCCAGGACCCGGTGCGGGATGCCGAGTTCGAAGGGATAGACGCCATCGAGGGCGAGGACGACGACCTTGTGGGCGCCGGGCCGCGGGGCTGGGTGCATCCGGCGGTCCAGTCCGGCCGCGCGGTCGGCGAGTTCACGGGCCCGGGAGGGCGCGGCGGACGCGGGGCGGGGGTCGGGAGTGCCGCGGGTGACGGGAACGCGGTGGGTGGCAGGGTCGATGGGCATGGCAGGAATGTATCGGAGGATGACCTTCTGGCCATCGTCCCGGGCCGGACCGTACGGCCAGGATCGAGGCATGACTTCGACGGACACCCCTGACAACCTCGACTCCCCGGACCCGGCGGCCGCCACGGACTCCCCGAACCCGGCCGCCACCAGGGACTCCGCGCACCCCGCCGCCCCGGACGGCGCCCCCGTGATGCTCGCCCTGCACCAGACGGCCCTCGGCGGCCCCGAGGTCCTGCGGCTGACCGAGCTTCCGCGGCCCGCGCCCGGCCCCGGGGAGATCCTTGTCGCCGTACACGCGGCCGGACTCAACCCCACGGACTTCAAGCACCGCGCCCTGAGCATCTTCCTGCCGCCCCCGCCGCTGACCCTCGGCTGGGACGTCTCCGGCACCGTGGTGGAGACCGGCTTCGGCGTCACCCTCTTCCAGCCCGGTGACGAGGTGTTCGGCATGCTGCCCTACCCGTACGGGGCCGGCTCCCACGCCGAATACGTGACCGGCCCCACCCGCGCCTTCGCCGCCAAGCCCGCCGGGATCGACCACGTCCAGGCGGCCGCTCTGCCGCTGGCCGCGCTCACCGCCTGGCAGGCGCTCGTCGAGACCGCGGGCCTCCGGGCCGGGCAGCGGGTGCTGATCCACGCCGCGGCCGGAGGTGTCGGTCATCTCGCCGTACAGATCGCCAAGGAGCGCGGCGCGCACGTCACCGGGACGGCGAGCGCCCCCAAGCACGACTTCCTGCGCGAGCTCGGCGCGGATGCCTGCGTCGACCACCGCTCCGAGGACTTCACCGACACCGAGGAGCGCTACGACGTCGTCCTCGACGCCCTCGGTGGGGAGACCGCCACCCGTTCCGTGGGCGTGCTCCGCCCCGGCGGCACCCTCGTCTCCCTGCTGCCGGGCGCCGAGGACACCCGGGCCGCCGCGGAGAAGGCACAGGTCCGCGCCGTCACCCTGCTCGTCGAGCACGACCGGGCCGGGATGCGCGCCATCGCCGAACTCGTCGAACGGGGTCGGCTCCGCGCCCACGTCTCCGGCGCCTTCCCCCTCGCCGAAGGCGCCCGGGCCCATGTCCAGGGGGAGACCGGCCGCACCACGGGCAAGCTGGTCATCACCGTGCGGTGAGGCTGGCGGGACGGCTCGGGGGCCGCCCCGCTCGGAGGCCGCCCCGGGCGACCGCGCTCAGCTCGCGAGCGCCTCGTACCGCACCCCCGTCAGCCGCTCGGACGCGGCCCACAGCCCCCGCCCCGCCGTGTCGCTGAGCGTCCACTTGGCGCGGGCCGAGCGGACGGGGGAGCCGCGCCACAGCCCCTGGAGCGGCGGGCCGAAGAAGTCGTCCTGGCGTACGTCCGGCCCGGTCGCCGCGTACAGGACGGGGAGCGTGCCCTGCTCCGGGCTCTGGGCGAAGTAGCGGTTGCCGATCTCCATGAACCGCTCCTTCGCCCGGTGGCCCTCCATCTTCGGCGCGGCGGACATGAGGTTGGTCGCGGCGTAGCCGGGGTGCGCGGCGGCCGCAACCAGGCGGACGTCCGCCGTGCGCAGCCGGTGGGCGAGCTCGTGGGTGAAGAGGAGATTGGCGGACTTGGAGCGGGCGTAGGCGACCCAACGCCGGTACCCCCGCTCCATGTTCAGGTCGCGCGGGTCCACCGTCCCCAGCATGTGCATAAAGCTGGAGACGGTGACCACCCGCGCCCCCGGGCCCGCATCCAGCAGCTTCGGCAGCAGCAGCCCGGTCAGCGCGAAGTGGCCCAGGTGGTTGACGCCGAACTGCATCTCGAAGCCGTCGGCGGTCCTGCGGTGCGGGAGGGCCATCACGCCCGCGTTGTTGATCAGCAGATCGAGCCGGTCGCCCTTGTGCTCGGCCGCGAAGGCCCGTACGGACGTCAGGTCGGCGAGATCGAGCGGCGCGACCCGCACCCGCGCGCCCGGCGCCTGCGCCCGGATCCGCTCCGCGGCCTCGGCTCCACGCTTCTCGCTGCGGCACCCGAGCACCACTCGCGCACCGCGCCGCGCCAACTCCCGGGCGGTGACGAAGCCGAGTCCGCTGTTGGCGCCGGTCACGACGGCGGTGCGGCCGGTCTGATCGGGGATGTCGCTCGCGGTCCAGCCCTTCATCACGCCTCCTTCGCGGTCTGCCGCTGTCTGCCGCGGTCTGCGTTACGCGCCGGTAGCCATCGATTGCGGCGACAGCCTAGGCGCGTCACCGCGAAGATGCGAGGGAACGGCCTTCGGGCTCGCCCGGCCGAATCCCTCACCGGGCGGTCGTCGCGTGGGCGGGGGCGAGCAGGTCGCGCAGGCTCGTCGCGTAGGCGGACGGGTGGCTGGTGTTGCCGTTGTGGCCGCCGGGCAGTTCCACGACGTCGGTGCCGAGTGCGTCCGCGAGGGCGTAGGCGCAGCGGCGGTCGAAGACGCCTTCGGGGGTGGTGCGGCCGACGGCGGGGACGATGCGGGTGGGCGTGGCCGCGAGGGCGGCGGCGTCGAGGGTGTCGTCGAGCACCGCGGTGAAGTCGTGACGGATGAAGTAGTCGAAGTTGGTGTGGCGCAGGTCGTTGATCGGCTGCGGGGTCAGACCGGGTTCGGTGTCGCGTCCGCTGGTGTCGATGCCGAGGACCCGGGCGATCTCCGGGAGGGCCGCGGCGAGGCCGGAACGTGCGTAGAGTCGCTGCAGGTCGGCGAGTTCATGTTCATGGCGAGCCCGTTCGGCGGCGGGCAGCAGCCGGGGCGCGACGGGCTCGTGGGCGATCAGCGTGTGGATCCGGCCCGGGTGCCGCACCGCGAGGTGCAGGCCGATGACGGCGCCGAGGCTGCAGCCGAGCATCGCGGCCGGCCCGGATGCCACCGTCGCGAGCAGGAGTGCCGCGTCGTCCGCGTGCTCGGCGAGCGTCGCCCCGCGTGACGGGTCGTCGAGTCGGCTCCGGGACAGGCCCCGCCGGTCGTAGGTGACCACCGTATGCGTGTTCGCGAGGCGGGCGACGAGGTCGACGGTACGATCGGCGTCCCCCTCGCCGCTCTGCCCGATGAGAAGCGTGGGTCCGTGCCCGCGCAGCTGGTAGTGGAGTGTGGCTCCGGGCGCGCGGACGGTGCCGGTGTGCGTCGTGTCGTTCGTCATGGGCTCCCCCTCGTCTCGGTCGTGACGGCCATGCATCACACTAATCCATCGAACTCGATACATCTAGATAGATGCATCGAGTTCGATATACCCTCGGGGTGTGAACGGAGTCGAACTCTTCCTTCTGGGCCGCACGCTGATGAAGATCGGCGAGGAGGCCATGCCCGAGCCTCCCGGCGGAGCCGACCGCCATAAGGGCAGCACGCGCCTGGTGTTGATCGCTGCCAGCGACGTGGCCGCGCACCCCGGCACCACCGTGGGCGACATCGCGGCCCGCACCGGACTGCCGCAGAGTCAGATCTCCACCGCCGTCGCCCGCCTGAAGGAGGCGGGGGCGATCGCCGTCGCCCCCGACCCCGCCGATCGCCGCCGCGTTCTCATCAGTCCCGCCGCGGAGCCCTCCGCCCGCGTCGAGCAGGTCCGCGCCACGACCATCGACGCCGCCCTGGCCGCTGCCCTCGGTACCGACGACCCGCACCGCCTGCGCGAGGTGGCCGATGCCCTCGCGGTCCTCGCCCGCCACCTCGTCCCGTAGCACCCACGGCGGGAAGAGCGCCGCGCCTGCCGGGGCTGACCGGGTCGGTCGGGTGCGGCGCCGTCTCGCGCCTTCGGCGCAATTGAGCAGCGGGGCAGGGGTACCCGGCGCGGGCCGCGTCGCCGGCCGCCGGGCCGGTGGGGGCGAGTGCCGGTGGCGGCTCCGGCGCTCGGGGGCTGGGACTGTTGCCGGGCTGCCGCACTGCAGGGGGCGGGGTACTGGAAAACGTTTGACAAATTAGTTGCGCGAGATCAAGCACTTTCGGGAGGGGTACCGGGAGGGGCGTGGCTCACCCTTCGAGGCGGTCGAATCTCCCCGCCTTCGCGGCCCGCAGGAACGCGCGGAGCGCGGCCGGGGTCGTGGATATGACGACCTCCGGATCGTCGCTCTCCCGGAGGTGGGGAGTTCCCGTGGGGTCGGCGGCGAGTTCGACGCAGTTGGCCGCATCGCCGGTGCTGAAGCTGGACTTGCGCCACTGAAGGGGAGCCATTCGGGCCTTCTCCTAGAGCAGGGGATACAGGATGTGCTGGAGGAGTCCGAGCGAATCCTTCCTGGTACGGGCCTCCGGCGCGGCTTCCGCGTCGATGGGCGGCAGAGCCAGCTCGCTCAGCCGTTGAAACGACTGCCGGTAGTCGGTGACCACGTCCAGATCGCCAAGGAACTCCGATCCGCCGAACTGGTCCACGAGCACTGTACTCAACTCCGCCACACTCGGTTCGATCACCATGAACGGGTGACTGAAGGCCGCGCTTCCCTCGTTGTCGATGGGCACGATCTCGATGGTGACGTTGGGCAGCCGCGACAGCTGAATGAGCCGCAGCAGCTGATCGCGCATCACCGCGCGACCTCCATAGAGGACACGCAATGCCGCCTCGTGGATGATGGCGTGAAAGCGGGGAGGCCGCTCGCCCGACAAAACCAGCTGGCGGCGCAGCCTGAACTCGATCGCCCGGTCCTGCACATCACGCACGGCTTCAGAGAAACCGCTGCCGTGGACCGCCGTGGCGTATTCCCGGGTCTGGAGGAGCCCGGGAATGAACAGCAGCTCGTAATTGCACAGGGCCTGAGCCCCGGACTCCTGCTCGGCGAGGTCCAGATGAGACGCCCCGAGCGACTTGCGGTAGTCCCTCCACCAACCGCGTCCGGAATCCTGCCCCATCGCCTGCAAGGCGGCCAAGAAGGTTGCAGTTGTACCCTCCACTGCGTGCGCCAGCATGCCGAGCCGTTCGGCCGACAGACTCGTGCGCCCCGCCTCGACGTTGCTCAGATGCGGACTGTGCATCTCCATCAGGCGCGCCGCCTCCCCGACGGTCAGCCCGGCTCGCTCGCGTAGCTTGCGCACTTCCGCGCCGAACCGGCGCTGCCGGTAGGTGGGATTCGCTCTCAACCCCATGTGAACTCCCCTCTCCGGGTGGCGAGTGTTGCGTACCGTGCCTGGACGCGTCCACTCCGCTACCACACCTCAGGCCACAGGTTGTAGTTGTAATCCCATAGCCGCTACCTTACGTATGGCGCCAGTCACAGAAGGCACTCACCTGGAGGCTGCCCCATGCGCACGCCCGAAGAGCCCTGGTCCTACGGCCTGTTCATCCCCCACGACCCCCGCGCCGTGGGCGTCGTACGGGCCACCATCCGCCACGTCCTCAAGGCGGCTCGGCTCGACTGCATCATCGACAGGGCCGAACTGCTCGTGTCGGAGCTGGTCACCAACGCGTACCGGAACACCACCACCGACGCGTACGTCAGCATGGACTGGGAGCCGAAGCCACCCGACTTCCGGGTCACCGTGTGGGACTCCGGCTGCGGGCTGCCGCAACCGGTGACGGCGAACGTCGAGGACGAGAGCGGGCGCGGGCTCACGCTCGTCGAGTCGTGCTCCGACACCTGGGGCGTGCACGACTACACCGACAAGGACGCGGGCGTCACCGGCAAGGCCGTATGGTTCACGCTGAACCCGCCCACCGCACTCCCCCACCAGTTTGGATGACCGTTGGCTCCACGAGTTGGAGGCCGCCGTCGCCGAGGCACCCAGCATCGAGGACGCCCGGCGGGCCTCAGCCGAGATCGGACTGCTGCTGGACGCCGCATGTCGCGAGGTCGCGGCGTGAGCGATTTCGTGCGGCATTGGCCCGAGTCGGACGGGGCCTGAACGACGACGAGGGCCGTCCGGCCGTGGTGAACACGGTCCGGGCGGCCCTCGTCGTTCAGCTGCGGCCCGCGCGGTAGCGCTAGGCGTGGACCACGTCCTTCTCCTCCGCGAAGTGGCACGCCGACTCATGCGCCGCAGGCGACTCCGTGCCGGCGAAGCGCTCCGGGATGGCGAGGAGGGGGACCTCCTTGGCGCACTTGTCCTCGGCCTTCCAGCAGCGGGTGCGGAAGCGGCAGCCGGAGGGCGGGTTGGCCGGGGAGGGGACGTCGCCGGTGAGGATGATGCGTTCGCGGCCCTCGCGCGACTCCGGGTCCGGGACCGGGACGGCCGACAGCAGCGCCTGGGTGTAGGGGTGCGTCGGGTGGTCGTAGATCTCGGTGTCGGAGCCGATCTCGGCCATCTTGCCCAGGTACATCACGCCGACCCGGTCGGAGATGTGCCGGACGATGGACAGGTCGTGGGCGATGAAGATGTAAGACAGGTTGAACTCGTCCTGCAAGCCCTCCATCAGGTTGATGACCTGTGCCTGGACGGAGACGTCGAGCGCGGAGACCGGCTCGTCGCAGATGATGATCTCCGGGTTGAGGGCGAGGCCGCGCGCGATGCCGATGCGCTGGCGCTGACCGCCGGAGAACTGGTGAGGGTAGCGGTTGATGTACTCGGGGTTGAGACCGACCACGTCCAGGAGCTCCTGGACCTTGCGGCGCCGGTCGCCCTTGGGAGCCACCTCGGGGTGGATCTCGAAGGGCTCCCCGATGATGTCGCCCACCGTCATGCGCGGGTTGAGCGAGGTGTACGGGTCCTGGAACACCATCTGGATGTTCCGGCGTACGGCGCGCAGCGCGCGGCCCGACAGCCGGGTGATGTCCTGGCCCTTGTAGAAGACCTCGCCCGCGGTGGCGGTCTCCAGGGTCATCAGCAGCTTGGCGACGGTGGACTTGCCGCAGCCGGACTCGCCCACGATGCCGAGCGTCTCGCCCTGGTAGAGGTCGAAGGAGATGCCGTCGACCGCCTTGACCGCGCCGATCTGCCGCTTGAAGAGGATGCCCTGGGTCAGCGGGAAGTGCTTGACCAGATTGCGCACCTGGAGGATCGGCTCACCGCGGTCGACCTTGGCCTCGATGGCCGCGACCGCCTCGTCCTCGGTGGCGGCGTCGACCGTTGCCACCTCCGTGACGTTGGGGGTGGCGTCCACGGCCGCCTCGTTCTTCTCGGCGTCAGCCATGGAGGGTCTCCTTCCAGAAGTGGCACGCGCTGCCGCGGCCCGGCAGCTCCGTGCCGTCCTGCTCGGTGACCGGCGCCAGCGCGGGGACGTCCGTACGGCAGATGTCCTCCGCCTTGGGACAGCGCGGGTTGAAGGCACAGCCCGTGGGGATCTTGAGCAGATTGGGCGGCAGCCCCTTGATCGCGTAGAGCTCCTGCCCCTTGCGGTCCAGGCGCGGGATGGAGTCCAGCAGACCGCGGGTGTAGGGGTGGGCCGGGCGCTTGTAGAGCTCGTGCACGGGTGCGGTCTCGACGATCCGGCCCGCGTACATCACGGCGATCTTGTCGGCGACGTCCGCCACCACACCCAGGTCATGGGTGATCAGGATCAGACCCATGTGGTACTCGCGCTGGAGCTCCGCGAGCAGGTCCATCACCTGGGCCTGGACGGTCACGTCGAGCGCCGTGGTCGGCTCGTCGGCGATGATCAGGTCCGGCTCCAGCGCCATCGCCATGGCGATCATGATGCGCTGGCGCATCCCGCCGGAGAACTGGTGCGGATAGTCGCTCACCCGCTCCTTGGCCGCCGGGATGCGGACCCGGTCCATCAGCTCGATGGCCTTGGCCTTGGCCTCCTTCTTGGACAGGCCCTGGTGGACCCGGAACATCTCGCCGAGCTGATAGCCCACGGAGAGCACCGGGTTCAGCGCCGAGAGCGCGTCCTGGAAGATCATGGCGATCTTGCGGCCGCGGATCTTCCGGCGCTCCTCGCCCGCCATGGTGAGCATGTCCTCGCCCCGGAACAGGATCTGCCCCTGCGGGATCTTCCCGGGCGGCATGTCGAGGATGCCCATGATCGCCTGGGCGGTCACCGACTTGCCGGAGCCGGACTCGCCGAGGACGGCGAGCGTCTCACCGGCGCGGACGCTGTAGTTGACGCCGTTGACGGCCTTGGCGACACCGTCCCGGGTGTGGAACTCCACATGCAGGTCGCGGACTTCCAGCAGCGGGGTGCCGTCGTCTCCGGCGCCCTCGCGGACGGCGTCGTCCGCGGTCTTCTCGATGGTGGTCACGTATGCCCTCCTCAGCGCAGCTTGGGGTCGAGGGCGTCGCGCACCGCGTCGCCGAGCGTGATGAATGCGAAGACCGTGAGGCTCAGCATTCCGGCCGGGAACAGCATCACATGCGGGTTGTCCCGGATGGCGTCCTTGGCGTCGGAGATGTCGATGCCCCACGAGATCGTGGGGTCGGCGAGGCCGAGGCCGAGGAAGGACAGCGTGGCCTCGGCGGAGATGTAGGCGCCGAGGGAGATGGTGGCCACCACGATGGTGGGGGCCAGCGCGTTCGGCAGGACGTGCCGGAAGAGAATCCGGCCGGTTCCGGCTCCGAGGGCACGCGCCGCGGTGACGTAGTCCGCCTGCTTGGCGGTGATCACCGAACTGCGCATCACCCGGGCGATGGTGGTCCAGCCGAGGAAGGCCAGGGCCGCGATCACGACGTACACCTTGCGCTCGGTGAACGCGTTCAGGACGACCATCGAGCCGAGCAGGAACGGCAGACCGAAGAAGATGTCGACGATCCGGGAGATGATCGAGTCGATCCAGCCGCCGAAGTACCCGGCAGCCATGCCCAGCAGACCGCCGAAGAGGGTCACCACCGCGGTCACACCGACGCCGACCATGATCGAGGCGCGGGTGCCGTAGATGACCCGGGCGTAGATCGAGCGGCCCTGGCCGTCGTAGCCGAACCAGTCGGCCTGGAAGAAGTGGGTCAGCTCCGGCTTGGTCAGGAAGTGGTTGGTCAGATCGCCATTGCGCGGGTCGGCGCTGGTGAACATCCCGGGGAACGCCGCGACGGCCAGCAGCAGCACCAGCAGCACCGCCGAGATCCAGAACAGCGGACGATGGCGCAGTTCGAACCAGGCGTCGCCCCAGAGCGAGCGCGGCTTGCCCTGGGGGGCGGGGCCGGCGGCGGGGGCGGTGTCCACCTCGGTCGGCGGGGCCACGGCGTCGACCGCCGTGTCGACTGCCGCGCCGCCGGACTGGGATTTGGTCATGTCAGGCATACCGGATCCTCGGGTCCAGGACCGCGTACAGCAGGTCGACGAGCAGGTTGATCAGCAGAATGACGAGGACGAAGATGGTCACGACCCCGACGATGGTGGTGCCTTCACGCTGCCCGAGCGCCTTGAAGAGCAGATTGCCGACGCCCTGGACGTTGAAGATGCCCTCGGTGACCACCGCGCCGCCGACCAGTGCGCCGACGTCGGTGCCGAGGAAGGTGACCACCGGGATCAGCGAGTTGCGCAGCAGGTGGACGCCGACGATCCGGCGGCGCGGCAGCCCCTTGGCGAGCGCCGTGCGCATGTAGTCGGCGCGCAGGTTCTCCGCGAAGGTGGTCCGGGTCAGCCGGGCCACATACGCCATGGAGAGCATCGCGAGGACGAAGCCTGGCAGCAGGAGCTGCTGGAGGTCCATCGAGTCCTGGACGTTCGGTGGCAGCCAGCCGAGTTCGTCGGCGAAGATGAACCGGGCGAGGTAGCCGAGGACGAAGACCGGCATCGAGATGACGATCAGCGTGAAGATCAGGACGCCGGTGTCGGCGGCGCGGCCCGCCTTGAGACCGGCCCAGGCACCGAGCCCGATGCCGATGATGATCTCGATGGTGAGGGCCACCGCCGCGAGGCGGAGGGTCACCGGGAAGGCCATCCCCATTTCCTCGGAGACCGGACGGCCGCCGAAGGTCTTGCCGAAGTCGCCCTTGAAGAGGTCGACCATGTAGTCGAAGTACTGCTTCCACAGGGGCTGGTCCAGCCCGAACTCATGGCGGAGGGACGCGACCTGCGCGGGGTCCGCGGCCTTGTCGCCCCACATCGCCCGGATGGGGTCACCGGGCAGTACGTGGACCATGAGGAAGATAATCAGAGTAGTCCCGATGAAGACCGGGATCATCTGGAGCAGTCGCCTGGCGACATAGCGCCCCATCATGCCTCCATGCCGTTGGGGGGCGGCGGAGGCCACGTCTCGTCTGCGCCACGCGGGTGGGGGGATGAGCTGCGGGCCTCACGCCTGCGGGCCGGTGCCGCCGCTCCCCGGTGGGAGGAGCGGCGGCACCGGCCGGCGGTCCCGATGATTACTTCTTCTTCACCTGGACGTTGGTGAAGATGGGGTCGCCGTCCTGGCCGTAGGGGATCTTCCCCAGAACCTTGTTGGACTGGCCGCTGTTGACCTTGTAGAACCACAGCGGGATCGCCGGCATGTCCTTCGCGAGGATCTGCTCCGCCTGCTGGTAGAGCTTCACGGTCTCGTCGAGCGTGGCGGCCTTGTCGGCCTTGTCGGCGAGCTCGTCGAACTCCTTGTTGGCGTAACCGCTGGTGTTACCGGCCGCCTTGGAGCCGTAGAGGTCCCTCATGAAGTTCGAGTTGACCGGGTAGTCGAGCACCCAGCCACCGCGGTACATGGACTTGACCTGGTGCTTGTCACGCGCGTTCAGGTCGGCCTGGAAGTCGGGCTTGGAGTCGCCGACACAGTCGACGCCGGTGGCCTTGCGGATGCTGTTGCAGACCGCGTCCACCCAGGGCTTGTGGTCCTGGTCGGCGTTGTACTGGATCGAGATCTTGTTGCCCGGGACCCCGCCGCCCTCCTTGATGAGGGCCTTGGCCTTGGCCGGGTCGTAGGTGACCTGCTCCTTGAGCGCACCGGCCTTGTAGCCGAGCACGCCGCGGGCGACATAGCTGTCGGCCGGGGTGCGGGAGCCGTGGAGCACGGTCTTGGTGATCGTGTTGCGGTCGATCGCCATGGACAGACCCTGGATGACCTTGGGGTCGATGTCCTTGAACTGCTTGGTGTAGAAGGCCGGGACGATCGACTGGACCGCCGAGTACTCCTCGTCGATCGCGCGCTTGCCCAGGTCGGTCTTGTAGTTGGTCAGCGCGGTGGTCGGGACCTGCTCGATCCAGTCGAGGTTGTTGGAGCGCAGGTCCGAGTAGGCGGCGTCGGCGGTGGTGTAGTTCTTGAAGTCGATGCCACCGTTCTTGGCCTTGTTCGGACCCTGGTAGCCCGCGAACTTACGGACCTTGATCATCTTCTTGTGGTCCCAGGAGACGAACTTGTAGGGGCCGTTGCCGACCGGCTTCTCGCCGAAGCCCTTGGGGTCCTTGAAGAAGCCGCTGGGCAGCGGGGCCCACACGTCGTAGCCCAGCTTGTAGGCGAAGTACGAGACCGGGCCGTTGAGCTCGATCTTGAACTCGTTGTCGTTGACGACCTTCAGGCCGGACATCTTGTCGGCCTTGGGCTTGCCCTTCTCGGGGTGGACGTCCTCGTAGCCCTTGATGTCCTGGAACCAGCTGGAGTTGGTCTGGTTGTTCGACACGTTGGCCGACCAGTTCCACGAGTCCACGTAGGACTTGGCGGTCACGGTCTCGCCGTTGTGGAACTTCCAGCCCGGCTTGAGCTTGACGGTCCAGACGGAGGAGTCCTTGTTGGGGGTGACGGACTCGGCGTTGACGTACACCAGCTTGCCGGTGCCGGGCTCGTAGTCCACCAGACCCGCGAAGATCGCCCGCAGCACGCGGCTGCCCTGGCTCTCCTTGGCGTTCGCCGGCTGCAGCGGGTTCTGCGGCTCGCCGAGCTGGGCGGTGAGTATCCCGTTCGGGTCCGCCGTGCCCTTGTTCATGTCATTGCTGCCGCTGTCGCTGTCGTTACCGCCGCAGGCGGTCGCGGCCAGCGCCACGACCGCTGCCAACGCGACCCACTTGGCGCTCTTGGCACCGCGCATGGGTTTGCCTCCTCAGGAGTCCACTGTCACTACGAGAGGGGGCGCCCGGAGACACGCTGACACCCCTGACAGCGAAAGGGACCGGAACCCCCCAGATGCGCTCGCAGGTCCGCGCTCCCCACAGCGTGTGACCCATTGACCCGAGCTCAATGGACCCCATGATTGAGCACGTCCGGCCCTTAAACCACACCTTATGGGTCTCGCTTTGGTCACAGCATCTACGCGCGGAGCTTCGAAATCCGGACAAAACTGCCCCAGACAGACACACGCGAAACGGACTGTTAACACATCATGCGGAGCTCGGACGCCGATATCCGGACAGGGAGATCCGGATAACCGCTTGACTGGCACGTTGCTGACATGGGAACAGCCCGGACCCCCGCTGCGGAAGCGGTGGGTCCGGGCCGTTGACGGCTCACTGACGCAGGGGGGCGCCTACGCTCCGTGATCGACTCCGGAGTGCGCATCGGCGCCCGGAGCGGGCCCCGGCGCCCCGCGCCCGGGCGTGAGCGTCAGCGCTTGGCGCGGGCGGCGGTGCGGGCGCGCTCCTTCTGGTCCAGCACCACCTTGCGGATACGCACCGTCTCCGGCGTCACCTCGACGCACTCGTCGTCGCGGCAGAACTCCAGGGACTGCTCGAGCGAGAGCAGCCGCGGCGGGACCAGGGACTCGGTCACATCCGCGGTGGAGGACCGCATGTTGGTGAGCTTCTTCTCCTTGGTGATGTTGACGTCCATGTCGTCGGAGCGGGAGTTCTCGCCGACGATCATGCCCTCGTACACCTCGGTGCCCGGCGAGGTGAACAGCACCCCGCGCTCCTGGAGGTTGGTCATCGCGAAGGCGGTCACGGCGCCCGCGCGGTCGGCCACCAGCGAGCCGTTGTTACGGGTCTTCAGCTCGCCGAACCACGGCTCGTGGCCCTCGTGGATGGAGTGGGCGATACCGGTGCCGCGGGTCGCGGTCAGGAACTCGGTGCGGAAGCCGATCAGACCGCGGGAGGGGACGATGAACTCCATGCGGACCCAGCCGGAGCCGTGATTGGACATGTTGTCCATCCGGCCCTTGCGGGTGCCCATGAGCTGGGTGACCGCGCCCATGTGCTCCTCGGGCACATCGATGGTGATGCGCTCGATCGGCTCGTGGACCTTGCCGTCGACCTCCCGGGTGACCACCTGCGGCTTGCCGACGGTGAGCTCGAAGCCCTCCCGGCGCATGGTCTCCACCAGGATCGCCAGCGCCAGCTCGCCGCGGCCCTGCACCTCCCAGGCGTCCGGCCGGTCGGTGGGCAGCACACGCAGCGAGACGTTACCGATCAGCTCGCGCTCGAGCCGGTCCTTGACCAGCCGCGCGGTGACCTTGCGGTCCTTCACGGCGGACTTGTCGGCGCCCTTGCCGCCGGGGCCGCGGCCGACCAGCGGGGAGGTGTTGGTGCCGATGGTCATCGAGATCGCGGGCTCGTCGACGGTGATCAGCGGCAGCGCGATCGGGTTCTCCGGGTCGGCCAGGGTCTCGCCGATCATGATGTCCGGGATGCCCGCGACCGCGCAGATGTCACCGGGGCCGGCCACCTCGGCGGGCTTGCGGGTGAGTGCCTCGGTCATCAGCAGCTCGGTGATCCGGACGTTGGAAATGTTGCCGTCGCGCTTGATCCACGCGACCGTCTGCCCCTTCTTCAGCTCGCCCTGCTCGACCCGGAGCAGCGCGATACGGCCGAGGAAGTTGTCCGCGTCCAGGTTGGTGACATGGGCCTGGAGCGGGGCGGCCGCGTCGTACTCCGGCGCCGGGACGGTCTCCAGCAGGGTGGAGAAGAACGGCTGGAGGCTGTCGCTGTCGGCCGGGACGGTGCCGTCCTCCGGCTTGGTCAGCGAGGCCACGCCGTCACGGGCGCAGGCGTAGACGATCGGGAACTCGATCTGCTCCTCGGTCGCGTCCAGGTCCAGGAAGAGGTCGTACGCCTCGTTGACGACCTCGTCGATCCGGGAGTCCGGGCGGTCCGTCTTGTTGATGCACAGGATCACCGGCAGCTTGGCCTGGAGCGCCTTGCGCAGCACGAAGCGGGTCTGCGGCAGCGGCCCCTCGGAGGCGTCCACCAGCAGGACCACCGCGTCGACCATGGACAGACCGCGCTCGACCTCACCGCCGAAGTCGGCGTGGCCGGGGGTGTCGATGATGTTGATGGTGACGGGGTCGCCGCCGTCCGCCGGGTGGTACTTCACGGCGGTGTTCTTCGCGAGAATGGTGATGCCCTTCTCGCGCTCCAGGTCGTTGGAGTCCATGACCCGGTCGTCCACCTGCTGGTGGGCGGCGAACGCGCCCGCCTGCTTGAGCATGGCGTCGACGAGGGTCGTCTTGCCATGGTCGACGTGGGCGACGATGGCGACGTTACGGATGTCGTGGCGCGTGGGCATGAAAGCGCGCTTCTCCCGGTTGTTGGGTGGCGGCGCGCTCCTTAAGCGGCGCGCCTTCCGCCGGGCTGATCACGCCTCGGCCTCACCCCCATGGTACGGGGGCGGCGCGGGGACGGATGCCGCAGCCCATCCCGCGGCCCATCTCGCGGCCCGTCCCCGCGCGGGTCTCCTCGCCCGGAGGGGCCTTGGGTGGCTGCCCCACGGGGTGTCCGGCGGACCACGCGCCGGAGCCGCACACCGGGGGCTTTCCCCTCCCCGCCCCTTCCCGAAACTGGGGCTCCGCCCCAGACCCCAGGGGCCAGGGGCGGAGCCCCACCAGGCAGCGGAGCCGCATATCGGTGCTTTCCCGCCCCTTCCCGATACCAGGGGCTCCGCCCCTGGACCCCGGGGCCGGGGCGGAGCCCCTGGTATCGCGGCGGAGCCGCATATCGATACCGCGGGAAGGGGCGGAGCCCCGAGCGGGGGTCTGGGGCGGAGCCCCGATCCCCGGCCTGGAGCAGAGCCCCGGACCAAGGCCTGGAGCGGAGCCCCGGACCAGGGCCTGAGGCGGAGCCCCCCTCCAGGGCCTGGGCGGAACCCCGGACCGGGGCCTAGGCGGAGCCCCGGTCCAGGGACTGGAGCAGAGCCCCGATCCGGGGCCTGGAGCGGAGCCCCGGTCCAGGGCCTGGGGGCGGAACCCCGGACCGGGGCCTGGGGCAGAGCCCCGGTCCAGAGCCTGGGGGCGGAACCCCGGACCGGGGCCTGGGGCAGAGCCCCGGTCCAGAGCCTGGGGGCGGAACCCCGGACCGGGGCCTGGGGCAGAGCCCCGGTCCAGAGCCTGGGGGCGGAACCCCGGGCCAGGGCCTGGGTGGAGCCCTGGCACGCGGCGGAGCCGCATATCGGGGCTGCGGGAAGGGGCGGGGTGGGGGACTGAACCGCCGCAGGCGTCCCCTAGCGGCGGAAGCCGATGTCCTGGTAGCGGGGGGTGGCGAAGCCGAAGGCGCCCGCGTTGACCAAGCCCTTGCGCATCGCGATCAGCTGAGGGCGCTGATAGAGCGGAATCGATCCGGCCGCCGCCCAGATCCGGGCGTCCGCCCGGCTGACCAGGGAGCGCGAGGCGCCGCCGTCCAGCTCGGAGAGCGCCTGGTCGAAGAGCTGGTCGATCTGGTCGGTGCCCACCCGGGTGTAGTTCTGCTCGACGACCAGGGAGCCGTCGGCGGCGGGCTGCGGCTTGGCGTAGATGGGGCGGGCGTCGGTGGCCGGGTAGGCGGAGGCGGGCCAGGAGTAGAGGGCCAGGTCGTAGTCGCCGGTGGCGATGTGGTCCCGGAAGTAGCTCTCGCCGGAGACCTTGGTGATCTCGGTCCGTACGCCGATCTTCTCCAGCATCCGCACGATGCGCTCGCCGACCGTGCTCAGCCGGGCGCCGGTCTGGTCGTCGGGGAGGACGAAGCGCAGCACCAGCGGCCGTCCCTTCTTCCGTACGACCGCCGTCTCCCGGAGCCGTCCGGACCGCCCGGCGTCACCGGCCGCGGGCGGGGCGCCGGAGGCGCTCTTGGAGGCGGGATTCGTGGAGCTCTCGGTGGCGGTCGGGGCACTGCGCCGGCTGCCCCGGTCGTCCGTCTTGCCGTCCAGCGCCTTCTGTCGGCCGGTGCCCCCGGCCCGCCAGCCCGCGTCGGCCAGCAGCGACTGCGCGGCGTTGGTGTCCGGGGCGCCGAGAGCGCCGCTGTGGTCCTTGTAGCCCGGCTGGCCCGCCATCAGCAGATGGTTGCCGAGCGGCTCGGACGGCAGCCCCATCGGTTTGAGCACCAGCTTCGCCAGGGCCTTCCGGTCGATCGCGCGGGCCACCGCGCGGCGCACCCGCTCATCGGCCAGCGGGCCCTTGGTGCCGTTGAGGGCGAGCTGGGTGTAGCCGGGGTCCAGGGCCTTGCGCAGGGTGAACCTGCTCAGCGCCCGGGTCCGGGACCGGTTCTTGTCGGTGTCGCCGGTGGCCCCTTCCTGGGCTCCCGCCTCTTCCCACGCCGCCCCGGTACGCGCCGCCCCGGTGCGCGCCGCCCCGGTACGCGCCGCCCCGGTGCGCGCCGCCTCGGCCGCCTCCCGGCCGCCGGTGGACGGCTCCGGGGCACCCGCCTTGCCCGGGGCCGAGGAGCCCCGCTTGGCGCCCGCGGCCTGCTTGCCCGGGGCGGTGGCCTGGATGCGCCGGGCGGTGGTCCGGTCCACCTCGGCCAGGTCCAGCCGCCCGGCGATCAGCGCCTCGGCCCGCTTCTCGGCCGGGGCCGCCTGGAAGACCACCCGGCTCAGCCGCGCCCGGTCGCCCCACCAGCGGGGGTTGCGGACGAGGGTGACCTCGGAGTCCGTGACCTCGCGGACCATGAAGGGCCCGGCGCCGACCGCGAGCCCCTTGCTCGCCGCGGCCGTGAAGACCGCCGGGTTGCCCATCACGCTCTTCGGGTACAGCGGCGTGAACAGCGATCGCCAGTCGGTGTACGGCTTGGCGAAGGTGACCTTGACCTCGTGCTCCCTGTCCCCCGGTTCGACCTTGGCGATCCGGTCGTATCCGGCGTTGCGCGCCGTCCCGTACTTCTCGTCGGTGCCGCGCAGCGCCTTCCACTGGGCCTGGAAGTCCTCCGCGCCGATCGGGCGCCCGTCGCTCCACACCGCCTTGGGGTTGAGCTTGAAGACCACGACCTGCTTGGGGTCGGTCGAGGTGACGTCGGCGGAGGTCAGATAGTCGCCGTTGCGCTGGGGCCGGCCGCGGGCGTCGAGGGTGTAGAGGGAGGGCAGCACGGCGCCCGCGATCCGCTGGGTGCCCGTGTCCGCGGTCTTCTGAAAAGCGTTGAGCGTGGCGGGCGTCGCGTCCAGGGCCCAGCGCAGGGTGCCGGTGCCGGCGGTCCCGGAGCGGGGTGCGGAGGCGATGTCCCAGGCGGCGCGCGGCGGCGGGCCGTCGTCGTCCGAACTGCAGCCGGTCAGTACGGGCAGCGGCAGCATCACTCCCGCGGCGAGCAGCATGGCGCGGCGGCTCCTGGTGATGGGCATGGCTCGTACCTCCGCAGGGTGACAGATATATGCGCATTTGGCATAGTGTGACGCTGATCGCATATACTCCTCACTCAAAGCGACGATTTATGGGACAGCACGCCGAGAGGGCCATGGAGACGGCCATGAGGGGAAAGGATCACCCGCCCGGATCAATGCGGCGGGCGAGCACTCCGGCGCGCGGCGGCGGAATCCCGCCGGTGACCGCGCCAATCCCGGCAGATCCCTTCACAACCAGGACCGTGGCGCGTAACACTCGCTGTCGCATGAGCGTCGCCAACCGCAACCGCGGAAGTGAGGGCAAGTCATGTCCTTGAACGACGACTTGACGGCCGTCCAGCGCTGTCTCGATGACCTGGTCCGTTCCGTCTCCCGGCTGGAGCAGCGGGTGGGCACCGGCGGGCTGGAGATACGCCGGGTCCGCACCGACGCGGACCACCTGCGCGAGAGCCTCGCCCTGCTGCGCGAGACGGCTCCCGTGGAGCGATCACGCCCCGAAATGGTTCCGGTCCCCGACGCCCCGTACGACAGTGCGCTGTGGTCGGACGTCGACGACGAGGGCCTCGGCGCGCGAGATCGCCACGCGCCCTAGGGACGGGCCGGCGCGCCTCCCGTCACGGGGCGCATCCCCACCGTCCCCCCATACCACTCCACCGCGGAGTTCCCCTTGGCCACAGGCACCGACCCCCAAGCCACCACGCCCGCACCCGCGGACTCCGGAACGGCCCCGCACGGCGTGCACAGCGCCTCGCGCGCCGCCATCCCCGGCCGCCATCTGCGCAGCGACCGCTGGTGGCTCTCCCCCGCCATCACCGCCGCCGGACTGTTCGCGTTCATCGTCTACTCGACCTGGCGGGCCTTCGCGGGGGACGACTACTACGCCGAGCCGTACGTCTCCCCCTTCTACTCGCCCTGCGTCGCCCAGAACTGCGTGCCCATGAAGGGCGGCGCCAACTGGGAGATCTTCGGCGCGTGGTGGGGCCTGTCCCCGGCGCTGCTGATCCTGATCTTCCCGCTGGGGTTCCGGCTCACCTGCTACTACTACCGCAAGGCGTATTACCGGGGCTTCTGGGCCTCACCGCCCGCCTGCGCGGTCGCCGAACCGCGCGCCAAGTACACCGGCGAGACCCGCTTCCCGCTGATCCTGCAGAACATCCACCGCTACTTCTTCTACTTCGCGGTGATCGTCGCGGGGATCCTCACCTATGACACCGTGCTCGCCTTCCGGGACGAGCACGGCCGCTGGGGCCATATGGGCCTGGGCACCCTGGTGCTGCTCGCCAACATCGTGCTGATCTGGGCGTACACCCTCTCCTGCCACTCCTGCCGCCATATCGTCGGCGGCCGGCTGAAGCACTTCTCCCGGCATCCGGTGCGCTATCGGCTCTGGGGCTGGGTGAGCGGGCTCAACGCACGCCATATGGAGCTGGCCTGGGCCTCTCTCATCAGCGTCGCCGCCGCGGACTTCTACGTCTATCTGGTGGCGAGCGGTGCCTTCGACGATCCCCGCTTTTTCTAGGAGAGGTGCTCATCCGATGACGCAAGTCGAGCGGCAGGCGTGGGACGTGGTCGTGATCGGCGCGGGCGGCGCCGGGCTGCGTGCCGCGATCGAGGCCCGCGAGCAGGGCATGCGCTGCGCCGTCATCTGCAAGTCGCTGTTCGGCAAGGCCCATACGGTGATGGCCGAGGGCGGCATCGCCGCCAGCATGGGCAATGTCAACGAGCGCGACAACTGGCAGGTGCACTTCCGCGACACCATGCGCGGGGGCAAGTTCCTCAACCACTGGCGGATGGCCGAGCTGCACGCCCAGGAGGCCCCGGACCGGGTCTGGGAGCTGGAGACCTGGGGCGCGCTCTTCGACCGCACCCCGGAGGGCAAGATCTCCCAGCGGAACTTCGGCGGCCATGAGTACCCCCGCCTCGCCCATGTCGGGGACCGCACCGGCCTGGAGCTGATCCGCACCCTCCAGCAGAAGATCGTCTCACTCCAGCAGGAGGACAAGGCCGCCACCGGCGACTACGAGTCCCGGCTGAAGGTCTTCCAGGAGTGCACGGTCACCCGGATCGTCAAGGACGGTGACCGGGTCGCCGGGGTCTTCGGCTACGAGCGCGAATCGGGCCGTTTCTTCGCCCTGGAGGCCCCGGCCGTGGTGCTGGCCACCGGCGGTATCGGCAAGTCCTTCAAGGTGACGTCCAACTCCTGGGAGTACACCGGCGACGGCCACTCGCTGGCGCTGCTCGCGGGCGCCCAGCTGATCAACATGGAGTTCGTGCAGTTCCACCCGACCGGTATGGTCTGGCCGCCCTCGGTGAAGGGGATCCTGGTCACCGAGTCGGTGCGCGGCGACGGCGGGGTGCTGCGCAACAGCGAGGGCAAGCGGTTCATGTTCGACTACATCCCGGACGTCTTCAAGGAGAAGTACGCCCAGTCCGAGGACGAGGCCGACCGCTGGTACGAGGACCCGGACCGCAACCGCCGCCCGCCCGAGCTGCTCCCCCGCGACGAGGTGGCCCGCGCGATCAACGCCGAGGTGAAGGCGGGCCGGGGCTCCCCGCACGGCGGGGTCTTCCTCGACGTCTCCACCCGGATGTCCCCCGAGGTCATCAAGCGGCGGCTGCCCTCGATGCACCACCAGTTCAAGGAGCTCGCGGACGTCGACATCACCGCCGAGCCCATGGAGGTGGGCCCCACCTGTCACTACGTGATGGGCGGCGTGGACGTCGACCCGGACACCGCGGCCGCCACCGGCGTGCCCGGTCTTTTCGCCGCGGGCGAGGTCGCGGGCGGGATGCACGGCTCCAACCGGCTCGGCGGCAACTCCCTCTCCGACCTGCTGGTCTTCGGGCGCCGCGCCGGGCTCCACGCGGCCCGCTACGCCCAGGAGACCGCCGCCTCGGGCACCCGTCCGGTGCCGGACGAGGCGCAGCTGGACCTGGCGGCGGCCGAGGCGCTGCGCCCGTTCAGCGCCGAGGCCGGTGAGCCGGAGGAGACCGCGGGCCCGGCCGGGCCGCCGGAGAACCCGTACACCCTCCACCAGGAGCTCCAGCAGTCGATGAACGACCTGGTGGGGATCATCCGCAAGGCCGAGGAGATGGAGGAGGCGCTGCACCGGCTGGCCAGTCTGCGGGTCCGGGCGCGCCGCGCCGGGGTCGAGGGCCACCGGCAGTTCAACCCCGGCTGGCACCTGGCGATCGATCTGCGCAACATGCTGCTGGTCAGCGAGTGCGTGGCGCGCGCCGCGCTGGAGCGGACCGAGAGCCGTGGCGGGCACACCCGCGACGACTGCCCGGAGATGGACCGCGAATGGCGGCGGATCAATCTGGTCTGCCGGCTCTCGGACCCCTCGGGCGGTCTTGCGGCCCCCGACGCCGGGCACGGCCAGATCCGGCTCGAGCGGCGCGAGACGCCGCCCATCCGGCCCGACCTGCTGAACCTGTTCGAGAAGGACGAACTGGTGAAGTACCTGACGGACGAGGAGCTGACCCAGTGAGTGCGTACGAGGCCCACTTCCGGGTGTGGCGGGGCGACCAGGACGGCGGCGGTCTGAAGGACTTCCACGTCGAGGTCAACGACGGCGAGGTCGTGCTCGACATCGTCCACCGGCTGCAGGCCACCCAGGCCCCCGACCTGGCCGTCCGCTGGAACTGCAAGGCGGGCAAATGCGGTTCGTGCAGCGCCGAGGTCAACGGTCGGCCCCGGCTGCTGTGCATGACCCGGATGTCGGTGTTCGAACGGAACGAGACGATCACCATCACCCCGCTGCGGGCCTTCCCGGTGGTGCGGGACCTGGTGACGGATGTGTCGTTCAACTACACCAAGGCCCGTGAGGTGCCGTCCTTCGTGCCCCCGGAGGGGCTGGGTCCGGGCGAGTACCGGATGTGGCAGGAGGACGTGGGGCGGTCGCAGGAGTTCCGCAAGTGCATCGAGTGCTTCCTGTGCCAGGACACCTGCCATGTGGTGCGGGACTTCGAGGAGAACAAGGAGGCGTTCGCCGGGCCGCGGTTCCTGATGCGGGTCGCGGAGCTGGACATGCATCCGCTGGACGCGGCCGCCGAGACCGGGCTGGACCGCAAGCGCACCGCCCAGGAGGAGCACGGACTGGGCTACTGCAACATCACCAAGTGCTGTACGGAGGTCTGCCCCGAGCAGATCAAGATCACCGACAACGCGCTGATCCCGCTCAAGGAGCGGGCGGCGGACCGTAAGTACGATCCGCTGGTCTGGCTCGGCAACAAGATCCGCCGCCGGGGGCAGTGATCCCCTCCCCGCCCCTTCCCGATACCAGGGGCTCCGCCCCTGGACCCCCGAGGCCTAAGGCGGAGCCCCCAGGCCCGGGGCCTGGGGCAGAACCCCGAGCCGGCCTGGGGCAGAACCGCATATCGATACTGCCGGGAAGGGGCGGAGCCCCGATCCGGGATCTGGGGCGGGAGCCCCGGCCCGGGTACCGGGGCGGAGCCCCCTGATCCGGGTCTGGGGCGGAGCCCTGATCCGGGCCTGGGGCAGAGCCCTGATCCGGGCCTGGGGCAGGGCCCCGATCCCGGCCTGGGGCAGGGCCCCGATCCGGGTCTGGGGCAGGGCCCCGATCCCGGCCTGGGGCGGAGCCCTGGTCCGGGTCTGGGGCGGAGCCCTGATCCGGGCCTGGGGCAGGGCCCCGATCCCGGCCTGGGGCGGAGCCCTGGTCCGGGTCTGGGGCGGAGCCCTGATCCGGGCCTGGGGCGGAGCCCCGATCCCGGCCTGGGGCAGAGCCCCGATCCCGGCCTGGGGCAGAGCCCCGATCCCGGC
>NZ_JAAAYH010000580.1:0-4495 GCF_018035285.1 Streptomyces sp. MK37H
CGCCCGGCGGCCACCCGTTGGGCGGTGCCGGACACGCCGCACGGGGGTGAGGTTCCCCCGGACGGGTTCGGCCGCCCGGTAGCTGTACGGGCAACTGAACTCCCGCTCACGGGCATCCGTTCGGGGCTCCGCTCGGGAGGAGGCGGCGGAACCCCAGCGGGAACCCCGCAGCGGGAAGCTCCCCGCCCCTGGAGGTATGTACGTCCATGCGCAACCGCCGCCGCGCCCTCGGCGCCCTTACCGTTCTTCTCATGGCGGCGCCGGCCGCCCACGCCGCGCCGGCCGCCCACGCCGCGCCGGCCGCCCACGCCGCCCCGGCCGCCCACGCCGCTCCGGCCGCCCACGCCGCGCCCGCAGGGCACGACCGGCCGCGTCTGCCTCTGCCCTGGACCGACGATCTGACCGTCGACCGCACCGGGGACGTCACCCCGGACGGATCCGTCACGCTGTACGGCAGCTACCGCTGCGTCCGGGAAGGGACGCAGTACACGCGGGCGAGCGTGCTCGTCACCCTCACCCAGGGCCGGGAGCGCCACGGCCTCGGCGGCTATAACGCGATCTGTGACGGACAGCGGCACCGCTGGCTGATCGACGCGGTGGACGTGGGACGGTACGAACCGGGACCGGCGGAAGCCGAGGTCACCCTGTTGAGGTTCGACGCCGGCGGCTCCTTCGTACCGGTGCCGAGGAACGCGGCCGGGGTCGAGCGGGGGGTCAGGCTGGTGGGCGGCGACGACTGAGCCACCGTCACGAGACGGCCCGCCCGCTCGGCCGTCACCCCTTGGCCGCTTCGTCTCCCTGCCCCAGCAGGGAGACGAAGGCCCGGAAGAGGGCGGGCATGTCCACCGCGTCCCGGTCGTGCAGCCACTGGAACTGCAGCCCGTCCATCACCGCCACCAGCAGCGGCGCGGCGGCCTCCGGGGTGAGCCCGCCGGGGAGCCGGTCGCCGAACTCGCCGCGCAGGATGGCCGCCATGTCGGCGCGCACCTTGTCATAGCGCTGGGTGAAGAAGCCGCGTGCGGGGTGCTCGTCGGTGACGCTCTCGCCGAGGAGCGCGGAGAAGGTCTGGACGATGCCGGGGCGCATCGCGTTGTAGTCCACCAGGGAGGCCAGCAGGTCCAGCGGCCATACGTGCCCTCCGTCGCCCCGCGCGGAGCCGGTGTCCCACTGGTCGCGCTCCTCGAGCACGGCGATGAGGAGCGAGTCCTTGGTGGGGAAGTAGTGGAGCAGCCCCTGTTGGGTGAGGCCCACCCGCTCGGCGACCGCGCCGAGGGTCGCGCCCCGGTAGCCGCGCTCGGCGATCACTTCGAGCGCGCAGCGGACGATCTCCGCCCGTCGTTCCTCACCACGTCTGGTACCGCGCTCGGTCGCCCTCTCCATGCTCGTACCGTAGAGCACGTTTGATAACGAGTCGATAACGGTACCTACCTGGCGACAGGTTCTCGGGTCCACGATGGCCCCGGACGAGGACCGGACGGGACCCGCACCGGGAGGGGCGAGCGATGGCGGACGCGATCGGCGAGGGTGGCGAGGGTAACGAGGGCGGCATGGCCGAGGCCGTGGAGAAGGCCCTCGGCCTGCTGGATCTGGACACCAAGGCGCGGCTGCTGTCCGGGCAGGACATGTGGAGCCTGCCCGCAGTTCCGGCGATCGGGCTGCGCTCCCTGGTGATGTCGGACGGCCCGATCGGCGTCCGTGGCGTCCACTGGACCGCCGACGACCCCTCCATCGCCCTGCCCAGCCCCACCGCGCTCGCCGCGACCTGGGACCCGGAGCTCGCCCGGCGGGCGGGGCGGCTGCTCGCGCAGGAGGCGCGGCGCAAGGGCGTCCATGTGCTGCTCGCGCCCACGGTCAATCTGCACCGCTCCCCGCTGGGCGGCCGCCACTTCGAGGCGTACAGCGAGGATCCGTATCTCACCGGCGAGATCGGCACCGGCTATGTGACGGGTGTGCAGGACGGCGGAGTGGGCACCACCGTCAAGCACTTCGTGGCCAACGACGCCGAGACCGAGCGCTTCACCGTCGACAACCAGATCGCTGCGCGGGCGCTGCGCGAGCTGTATCTCGCGCCCTTCGAAGCCATCGTCAAGAACGCCCGCCCCTGGGGCGTCATGGCCGCCTACAACGGGGTCAACGGCTCGACCATGACCGAGCACCGCGAGCTCCAGCAGGGCGTGCTGCGCGGTGAATGGGGCTTCGACGGCTTCATCGTCTCCGACTGGATGGCGGCCCGTGACACCGTGCGGGGGCTCAAGGGCGGGCTCGATGTCGCGATGCCCGGCCCGCGGACCGTCTACGGCGAGGCGCTGGCCGCCACGGTGCGCGACGGCCGGGTGAGCGAGGCGGAGCTGGACGAGGCGGTGCGGCGGCTGCTCACCCTGGCCGCCCGGGTCGGCGTCCTGGACGGCGCGGCCCCGGCCGTCGCCCCCGCCGACCGGCCCGGCCCCATCGACGGGGACGCGCTGGCCCGCGAGATCGCCCGGCGGTCCTTCGTACTGCTGCGGAACGAGGGCGCGGGCGGCCGGGAAGCGGTGCTGCCCCTCGCCCCCGGCGTCCCCGGCGGGGTGCGGTCGCTGGCCCTGATCGGCGCCGCGGCGCGCGATGCCCGGGTGCTGGGCGGCGGCTCGGCGGTGGTCTTCCCCGACCGTGTGGTCTCACCGCTCGACGGGCTGCGGGCCGCCCTCCCGCCGGGCGTCGAGCTCAGCTACGCCGTGGGTGCCGACCCCACCAATGAACTCGCCCCCGCCGCCCAGGGGTTCGCGCTGCGTGCCGTGGTCCGGGCCGCCGACGGGCGGGTGCTCGGCGAGTCCCGGCTGCCCGGCGGGCAGGTGCAGTGGATCAGCGACTTCCCCGACGGGGTGAGCTTCGAGGAGCTGCACACCGTCGAGACCGTCGGCACCTTCACCCCGCGCGAGAGCGGCGCCCACTCCTTCGGCACCAGGGGGCTGGGCGGCCTCCGGCTGGCCGTGGACGGCAAGGTGCTCTTCGAGGGGGAGGAGCACCCGGCGGACGTCGCCGACCCCTTCGAGGCGTTCATGGGCTCGCCCGTGCCCCGGGGCCAGGTGGAGCTCACGGCGGGCGAACCGGTGGAGGTCAGCCTCACCTGCGCGGTGGCCCGTCCCGAGGACGCCCTTCTCGACGCCGTCTGCTTCAGCCTGCTGCACCGGGCCCCGGAGCGGGATGCCGAGGAGCTGATCGAGGAGGCCGTCGCCGCGGCCGAGGCGGCCGAGGCGGCCGTGGTGGTGGTCGCCACCACCGAGCGGGTCGAGAGCGAGGGGTTCGACCGCGGGCATCTGCGGCTGCCGGGCCGTCAGGACGAGCTGGTGCATCGGGTCGCCGCCACCGGCACCCCCACCGTGGTGGTGGTCAACGCGGGGTCCCCGGTGGAGATGGCCTGGCGGGACGAGGTCGCCGCGGTGCTGTTGAGCTGGTTCCCGGGCCAGGAGGCGGGGGCCGCGCTCGCCGACGTCCTGCTGGGCGCGGAGGAGCCCGGCGGCCGCCTGCCCACGACCTGGCCCCAGCGGCTCGAGGACGCCCCGGTCAGCGCGGTCACGCCCAGCGAGGGCCGACTGGTCTACGACGAGGGTGTGTTCATCGGGTACCGCGCGTGGGAGCGGCGGGAGGGGATCGCTCCGGCGTACTGGTTCGGGCACGGCCTCGGCTACACGGACTGGGCGTACGAGGCGATGGACTTCACCCCCGCGGAGGGCGACGGCGAGGCGCTGGGCACGGTGACCGTGCGGGTCCGCAATACGGGGGCCAGGGCGGGCCGTGAGGTCGTGCAGCTCTACCTCGCCGTGCCCGAGAACGATGCCCGGGGCGCCACGGAGAACGATGCCCAGGGCGACGCCGAGAACGATGCCCGGGGCGACGCCGAGAACGATGCCCAGGGCGACGCCGAGAACGATGCCCGGGGCGACGCCGAGGACCGCCCGGTCCGGCGCCTCGCGGGCTTCGCATCGGTCACCGCCGCCCCGGGGGAGACGGCCGAGGCGACCATCCCCCTGCCCCGCCGAGCGGCAGAGATCTGGGACGAGACAAAGGGCGCCTGGCGCCTGATCCCCGGCACCTACGCGGCAGAAGCAGGCCGCAGCGTGGCCGACCGCCGCTTGTCGTTCCCGGTGCCCGTGCGGCCGACGGCCTGAGCCCGCCCAACGCACGCTGCCGCGGCCCGGGGCCGCGTGGTGGGGCGTGCCCCGCCCGCCCCGGTGGGGCCGCACCACGCCTGATGTGGTGGGGCCCACCCCGGGGTTGACGTGGGTCCGTGCCCCGGCCGCCGGGGCTACGCCGCCCGGCATGCGGCGAGGCTGCTCGCGTCCGCCGGTTAGAGCGTGTCCGACGGGTCGTGACGCCTGCGGCGGGCTGTTCCCCTCCCCGCCCCTTCCCGAAACTGGGGCTCCGCCCCAGACCCCGGAGGGCCGGGGCTTCGCCCCAGACCCCGGAGGGCCGGGGCTCCGTCCCAGACCCCGGAGGGCCGGGGCTCCGTCCCAGACCC
>NZ_JAAAYH010000581.1:0-4491 GCF_018035285.1 Streptomyces sp. MK37H
GCGATAGCGGGCCGGGTTTGGGCGGCGCTGTCGGTGGAACACGGGTCAGAGGGCAGCCGGAACAGACCGTTCGGGCGTTATCTCTCTGCCTCGTTAGCCGAGTTTATACGACAAGTGTTCCCGTTGTGTTTCGTCTAGCCGCTGCCGATATCGCCGACAAGAGGATATCCAGACCCGGGTAAGGCGGGGATTTTCCCCGATTCAGTGCCAGATGAACGGATATGACCTGGCATTTTGAGGCCCGCGCGGTAGGCTGGAACTCGCTGGTCCATTTCCCCAGCGCAATGCGCAGTTCCACAGAGCCTACCGGCTGGGTGGGGATCGCGGGGCGTTATCGATCACATTGGTGGGCATCATCGAGCGTGGTGTGCACACCGCTGGCACCGATGATCCACTCGAGGAGGGACGCTTCGATGGGGGAGAAGCTCATAGCCGGTGAGTTCGACCCGTCCGGCCGGCGACGGCAGCGCGTCCGGCTGCGGCAGTGCCTCGACGGGCTGGGCCGGCTCCTGGCCGACAAGCGATTCGACCGCCCGAAGAATCTGATGGGGCTGGAGATCGAGCTGAATCTCGCCGGGGCCGACGGGCTGCCGAGGATGATGAACGCGGAGGTTCTGGAGCGCATCGGGAGTCATGATTTCCAGACCGAACTCGGGCAGTGCAATCTTGAAGTAAACATCGTGCCCCACCGTTTGCACGGACGCGTTCTCGATCAGCTCTCCGAAGAGCTCCGAACCGGTTTGTCATATGCCGATCGCAAGGCTCGGGAAGTATCCTCCGAGATCGTGATGATCGGAATTCTGCCAACCCTCGCCGCAGACGATCTGGGATCCACGAACCTCTCCTATGACGACCGTTACAAACTTCTCAATGAGCAGATGCTGGCCGCCCGTGGCGAGGATTTCCTCATCGACATCGAGGGCCGGGAGCGAGTCACCTACGCCAGCTCCTCCATCGCCCCCGAGGCCGCCTGCACCTCCGTCCAGCTCCATCTCCAGGTCACCCCGGGCCGCTTCGCGGACGCGTGGAACGCGGCGCAGGCGGCGGCCGCCGCGCAGATCGCGGTGGGCGCCAACTCCCCCTTCGTCTTCGGCCACGAGGCGTGGCGCGAATCCCGGCCGCCGCTGTTCCTCCAGGCCACCGATGTGCGGCCGCCGGAGATCGCCGTCCAGGGGGCGCGCCCGCGCACCTGGTTCGGCGAGCGCTGGATCGACTCCGCGTATGAGCTGTTCGAGGAGAATCTGCGCTATTTCCCGCCGCTGCTCTCCACCGGCGAGGACGAGGACCCGCTGCGGGCGCTGGACGAGGGCGGGGTGCCCGAGCTCCAGGAACTGGCGCTGCACAACGGCACGATCTACCGCTGGAACCGGCCCGTCTACGACGTCGTGGACGGTGTGCCGCATCTGCGCGTGGAGAACCGCGTGCTCCCCGCCGGGCCCACCGTCACCGATGTCATCGCCAACGCCGCCTTCTACTACGGGCTGGTCAGGGCGCTCGCCGAGGAGTCCCGCCCGGTGTGGACCCGGCTGCCGTTCGCGGCCGCCGCGGCCAACTTCGAGGCGGCCTGCCGGCATGGCATCGACGCGGTCCTGCAGTGGCCCAAATCCGGCCGTTCGGCGTCCCTGACCCGCACCTCCGCCGTACGGCTGGTCCGCGAGGAGCTGCTGCCGCTGGCCGCGTCCGGCCTCGACTCCTGGGGCGTGGAGCCCGCCGACCGCGACCGCTACCTCGGTGTGATCGAGGAGCGCTGCAAGCTGGGGGTCAACGGCGCGTCCTGGCAGGCGGCCACCTACCACCGGGCGCTGGGCGGCGGACTGGACCGGGACGCCGCCCTCGCGGCCATGACCCGCCGCTACTGCGCCCTGATGCGGACCGACGCACCGGTGCACACCTGGCCCACCGATCTCTCCGGGTGACGCCCCCGCCGTGGACCATGACCCCGTATTGTCCGGTGAGCGGGGCGGGTGCACCGATGAGGCGGAGAGACGGAAGTGGGGACAGGTGTGCGGTCACAGGCGCGGGGCGCGGAGTCGCCCGTGGTCGAGGACGGGCTCTCGCGGCGGATGCTGCGCGATGAGACGCTGCTCGTGCTGGCGCTGTCCCTGGGCGCGAGCGGGCTGTCCGCGCTGATCAGCTTTATCGGCTCGGTGACCAAACCGGGCGGGCTGAAGGACCAGGCGGCCAATCTCAACTCCTCCGCGGCGCCGGGGCGGCCCTGGCTGGATCTCGCCTGGCAGCTGTTCGGCATCACCACCGCGCTGGTGCCGGTCGCGCTCGTGGCCCATCTGCTGCTGCGCGAGGGCGCCGGGCTGCGGGTGATCGGCTTCGACCGCGACCGGCCCCGGTTCGACCTGGCGTGGGGCGCCGCGATCGCGGCCGCGATCGGCGGCACCGGGCTGCTGCTGTACCTCGGGGCGCGGGCGGCCGGGGGCAACCTCACGGTGGTACCCGAGTCGCTGCCCGATGTCTGGTGGAAGATCCCCGTACTGATCGCCTCCGCCGTGCAGAACGCGGTGCTGGAGGAGGTGGTCGTGGTCGGCTATCTGCTGCGCAGGCTCGGGCAGTTGGGCTGGACCCCGATGGCCGCCCTGCTGGCCAGTTCGGTGCTGCGCGGCTCGTACCACCTCTACCAGGGGATCGGCGGCTTCTTCGGCAATATGGCGATGGGCGTGGTCTTCGTGCTGCTCTACCGCCGCTGGGGGCGGGTCGGGCCGCTGGTCGCCGCCCACTCGCTGATCGACATCGTGGCCTTCGTCGGATACGCCGTGCTGGCGGGGCGGGTGGACTGGCTGCCCACGGCCTGACCCGCCGGCCGGCGCTGTGTGACGGGCCTCAGGTGAGCAGCTCGCCATCGATGACGGTGACGGCGCCGCCCGTCAGCAGCGTCCGGTCGCCGCGCAGCGCGGTGCGGACCAGGCCGGTGCGCGCGGACGCCTGGAGCCCGGTCAGCTCGTCACGGCCGAACCGGGCCGACCAGTAGGGCGCCAGCGCGGTGTGCGCGCTGCCGGTGACCGGGTCCTCGTCGATGCCGACGCCCGGGGCGAACATCCGCGAGACGAAGTCGTAGCCACGCCCGGGGTCCTCGGCGGCCGCGGTCACGATGACGCCCCGGTGGCTGATCCGCTTGAGTGCGGCGAGATCGGGGGCAAGGGCGCGCACGGTCTTCTCGTCGGCCACCTCGATCAGGAGGTCGTCGATGAGCGGGCCGGCGTGATGGGCGGCCACGATCTCGGCGCCGAGCGCCGCGCCGACCTCGGCCGTCTTCTCGGGCACCGGCAGCTCGGTCAGTGAGGCAGTGGGGAAGTCCAGCGTGATCGAGCCGCCGTCGTCGGCCGTCGCCGACAGCACCCCGCTGAGGGTGGCGAAGCGGACCGTGCCGGTCGCGGCCCCCGTGGCCTTGAGGACATGGGTGGTGGCGAGCGTGGCATGGCCGCACATGGGCGCCTCGGTGACCGGGGTGAACCAGCGCAGCGCCCAGTCGGCCTCCGCGGCCCGGGGGAGGGGGTGGGCGAAGGCGGTCTCGGCGAGATTGACCTCGGCGGCGACCTGCTGGAGCCAGTGGTCGTCCGGGAAGGCGTCGGTGTCGAGGAGGACGACCCCGGCCGGGTTTCCGGCGAAGGGACGGTCGGTGAACGCGTCGACGATTCGTATCCGCATAAGCCGACCGTAGGCGGCGGGCGGCGGGTGAGCCATGGCCAATCGTCCGGATGCGGCTCCTTCTGGGGCACGTAAGACCGGTGGCATGGGAGCCGCAGCGCGGGAATCGGCTCTCGGAGTGCCTGGGGGTCTCGGCGTGGCGGGAGAAGGGGGTTGGCATCCGATCGGTTCCGATATATCGTTGAAGTGTCGTGATGGATCGACGATAGAAAGGAGCGTCACGATGCGTTCTCATGGACATGGACACGGACGTGAGCACTGCGGACCCGGCCACCGTGGCTGGGGTGAAGGTGAGGGGCGTGAGGGGCGGCGCGCGGCGTTCGGCCCGTTCGGCCCCGGATTCGATGGTCCGCCCTTCGGTGGCCCCCCGTTCGGCGGCCGTGGCCGCGGCGGACCGGGTGGCCGGGGGATGCGCGGCCGGGCGCGGCGCGGCGATGTGCGCGCCTCGATCCTGGCCCTGCTGAAGGACCGCCCGATGCACGGCTACGAGATGATCCAGGAGATCACCGAGCGCAGCGGGGGAGCCTGGCGGCCCAGCCCCGGCTCGGTGTACCCCACCCTTCAGCTGCTCGAGGACGAGGGGCTGATCGGCAGCGAGAGCGAGGGCGGCAAGAAGCTGTTCGCGCTCACCGACGCCGGCCGCGCCGAGGCCGAGGCGGTGCCCGCCGCCCCCTGGGAGGAGGCCGGGCGCGGTATCGACTGGGAGGCCATGCAGGAGGTCCGCCAGGCGGGCTTCGGGCTGATGGAGGCGTTCGCCCAGGTCTGGCGGACCGGCAGCGCGGAGCAGCGGCAGAAGGCCGTCTCCGTCATCAATGAGTCGCGCAAGCGGCTGTA
>NZ_JAAAYH010000582.1:0-4475 GCF_018035285.1 Streptomyces sp. MK37H
CCGCGCGTCGCTCGCCGCGCCCGATCCGCTCACCATCGCCGGGACCGACTTCGGCTCCCGGCTGATCATGGGCACGGGCGGCGCGCCCAGTCTGGAGATTCTGGAGCGTTCGCTGCTGGCCTCGGGCACCGAGCTGACGACCGTCGCGATGCGGCGGCTCGACCCCACGGTGCAGGGGTCGGTGCTCTCCGTGCTCAACCGGCACGGGATACGCCCGCTGCCCAACACCGCCGGGTGTTTCACCGCCGGTGAGGCCGTGCTCACCGCCCGCCTCGCCCGGGAGGCCCTGGGCACGGACTGGGTCAAGCTGGAGGTGGTCGCCGACGAGCGCACCCTGCTCCCGGATCCGATCGAGCTGCTGGACGCCGCCGAGACCCTGGTGGACGACGGGTTCACGGTTCTGCCGTACACCAACGACGATCCGATCCTGGCCCGGAAGCTGGAGGACGTCGGCTGTGCCGCGATCATGCCGCTCGGCTCCCCGATCGGCTCCGGGCTCGGCATCCGCAATCCGCACAACTTCCAGCTGATCACCGAGCGCGCGACCGTGCCGGTGATCCTGGACGCCGGCGCGGGGACGGCGTCGGACGCCGCGCTGGCCATGGAGCTGGGGTGCGCGGCGGTGATGCTCGCCTCGGCCGTCACCCGGGCCCAGGAGCCGGAGCTGATGGCGGGGGCGATGCGGCACGCGGTGGAGGCGGGCCGGCTGGCCCACCGGGCGGGCCGGATCCCGCGCCGCCACTTCGCCGAGGCGTCGAGCCCGGCCGAGGGCCTGGCCGCCCTGGACCCCGAGCGCCCGGCCTTCGGCTAAGCGCTCCGCTGGAAGTGTCGGGATGCGTCGTCGGCCGACTGCGGCGCCGTCGTGGCTGGTCGCGCCCACGCGGCGGAGCCGCACATCGACACAGCCCCGCGCCCCTTCGGGGCGCTGCCCGAACCGTAGCGGACTTCCTCTGACCTGCTGAGGCCCTGGCCGTTCAGCTACGCCCTGGGCGTTCGGCCAGGTCCTGCACGTTCGGCCAGGGCTCCTGGACTTCGGTCGGCCGGTGTCCGGGCCCCGCGGGGCCCTACCGTGGATGGAGGGAGCAGCCCACAGCCCGGAGGTGGTCGCCGTGACCGTGACCGTGGACGACCGGATCGAGCGCGAGGTGTACGTACCGGCGCCGATCGACCGGGTGTGGCGGGTGCTGACGACGCCCGAGCACATCCGCGCCTGGTACGCCCCCGGCGGCTGCGAGATCGATCCGCACCCCGGCGGGCGGCTCCGGTTCCGCTGGGACGAGCACGGAGAGTTCCACGGCATGGTCGAGCGGGCGGTCCCGGACGCCCTCCTCCGCTTCCGGCTGGCCCTGGAGCCCGATCACGCCCCCTCGGACCCCGGCGAAGCCACCCTCGTGGAGTTCGCGCTCTCGCCCGAGGGGCGGGGCACCCGGCTGCGGTTCGTGGAGAGCGGTATCCGCGCCCTGGCCGTCCCCGACGACGCCAAGGCCAAGCACGCCGAATACGCCACGCTGTCCTGGACCTCCGCGCTGGAGGAACTGGCCGCGATCGCCGCCGCGTCGCACAACTGACCCGCCGGTGTCACCGTTCCGCTGCAGTACCCGCCCCACCTGGGCCGGGCGGTCCTGGCCGATATCGGCGCCTCGTAGACTTCCCCCGTGGATACGACCCTCCAGGACCCCCTCGTCGGGCAGGAGCTCGACGGCCGCTACCGCGTCGAGGCGCGCATCGCCGTTGGCGGGATGGCGACGGTCTACCGGGCCGTCGACACCCGGCTGGACCGCGTGCTCGCGCTGAAGGTGATGCATCAGAGCCTCGCCTCCGACGCCGCCTTCGTCGAGCGCTTCATCCGGGAGGCGAAGTCCGTCGCGAGACTCGCGCACGCCAATGTGGTCGCCGTCTACGACCAGGGAGCGGACGGCGGCCATGTCTATCTGGCCATGGAGTACGTCTCGGGCTGCACCCTGCGCGATGTGCTCCGCGGGCGCGGGGCCCTGCATCCGCGCGCCGCGCTGGACATCCTGGAGCCGGTGCTGGCGGCGCTCGGGGCGGCCCACCGTGCCGGTTTCGTCCACCGCGACATGAAGCCCGAGAACGTGCTGATCGGGGACGACGGCCGGGTCAAGGTCGCCGACTTCGGCCTGGTCCGGGCGGTGGACACCAACACCAGCGCCTCCACCGGCAGCGTCCTCGGCACCGTCTCGTATCTCGCGCCCGAGCAGATCGAGCGCGGCACGGCCGACACCCGCGCCGATGTCTACGCCTGCGGTGTGGTGCTGTACGAGATGCTGACCGGCGCCAAGCCGCACGGCGGCAGCACCCCGGCGCAGGTGCTCTATCAGCATCTGAACGAGGACGTCCCGCCGCCCTCCACCCTCGCGCCCGGGGTCGCCCCGGAGCTGGACGCGCTGGTGGCCTCGGCCACCGCGCGCGCCGTCGAGGCGCGCCCCGCCGACGCCGTCGCGCTGCTGAGCACGACCCGCGCGGTGCGGGCCGCGCTGACCGACGAGCAGCTGGACGCGGTGCCGCCGCAGGCCAGGGAGGACCACTCGGCCGGGTCCGAGAACCGTACGGCGGTGGTTCCGCGCCCGGCGGCGGCCGCCGACGACCAGGACCAGCTCAATCACACCAGCCGTCTGGAGCTGCCCCCGGAACCGCCCCGGCAGGAGGGGCACCGCAGGGGCGGGGGCCGGGGCCGGTTGCCGCGCCGCGGGATCGTGACGATCGCCGCCGCGGTGCTGCTGGCGATCGCCCTCGGCGCCGGGGTCTGGTACATCAGCGTCGGCCAGTTCACCGAGGTCCCGCCGGTGCTGCGGAAGACCCGGGCGGAGGCCGAGAAGAAGCTGCACGGGGCGGGTCTCGATGTGAAGGTCGTCAACGAGTTCAGCGATGTCATCCCCAAGGGGAAGGTCATCGGCTCCAAGCCCGGCCCGGGCGAGCGCGTCCGCGACACCGGCACCGTGACCATCCGGGTCTCCCAGGGGCGCCCGCGGGCCGAGGTGCCCAATGTGGTGGGCATGCCGCTCGCCGAGGCCAAGCGGAAGATCGCGGACCAGGGACTCACGGTCGGCAAGGTCACCGGCCGCTTCAGCAGCGAGACGGCCCAGGGCTCGGTCCTCTCCACCAGCCCGGGCCCCGACTCCGTGCGCCGCCCCGAGACGCCCGTGTCGATCGTGGTCAGCAAGGGCCGGCCGGTCGACGTCCCGGACGTGGTGGGCGATTCGATCGACGAGGCCCGGTCCACACTGGAGGACGAGGGCTTCAAGGTGAAGATCGCCGAGCGGCAGGTGTTCTCGGAGGAGGACAAGGGCTCGGTCGCCGAGCAGTCCCCGTCGACGGACGACGAGGCCGCCAAGGGCGACACGGTGACGCTGACCATCTCCAAGGGCGTGCAGATGGTCGAGGTGCCGGACGTCACGGGGATGAACGTGGACGACGCCAAGGCGGAGCTGGAGGACGCCGGGTTCGAGGTGGACGTCGAGAAGGCGCTGCTGTTCCCCGGGGACAAGGTGCAGGACCAGTCGGTGGAGGGCGGCGACGAGGCGCCCAAGGGCAGCACGATCACCATCAGGACCAAGGGCGGCGTGTTCTGAGGGCTCGGGGACGGATGGCGGCGGCCGGGCGGTCAACGCCATCCGTCCGGCCGCTCATCCGAAGCTGACCCGCTCCAGCCAGAAGTCCAGCAGCTTCTCATCGCCCAGGATCTCCACGCCCGCGCCGCGGGCCGGGCGCCGCTTATAGATGATCAGTAGCAGGTCGGTCAGCGGCCCGCGCACCGCGACCGCGGCCTTCTCATGCGCCCGCCGCCAGATGATCGCGTCGCCGGTGAGGTCGACCACCCACTCCGCCGCCACCTCCGGCGCGGTGTCGGTCGCGTGGAAGTGCAGGGTGCGGCCGGGGCCGAGCAGCTCGCGCATCCAGGGGTGGATCTCGAAGTGCATCGGCAGCGAGCCGAGCGCCAGCCACTCGTCGAACCCGTCCAGGGCCACCTCCTGGTCGAGGGTGTACTCACCGCCGAGGGCAAGGACCGCGTCGGCCCGGTGGACCGCCGTCTCATGGGTGAAGCGGCGGGCGTAGAAGTCCGCGCGCCCTCCGGCGACCTGCCCGAAGTCCGGCACCGGGGTCCACAGCCGCGCCTCGGGCCCCGCCTCGCGCAGCGTGTCGGCCAGCATCTGGGCGCCCTCGACCAGCCAGGGGGCGAGCTCGGCCGCGTCCTCCTCCGCGTACGGCGACAGATCGCGGAAGTGCTCATCGGGCAGCGCTTCCGTGGCCCGGGTGCGCACCAGCTCCTCGGCCCACCGATGGGTCCCGCCGAGATGACGCAGCAGCTGCCCGACGTTCCAGCCGGGGCAGGTGGGCACGGGGCGGGTCAGGTCCGCGCCCTCGATCGAGCCCCGCAGCAGCTGGGCCTGCGCGACGATCTCGGAGCAGCGACGGTCAAAGCTCAGCAGAGTCATGTACGTCACAGTAGGGGCGCC
>NZ_JAAAYH010000583.1:0-4451 GCF_018035285.1 Streptomyces sp. MK37H
GGGTTGCCGTCGTTGACCAGCGACTCGTAGTTGCCGACGTCGTCGAAGGCGAAGGCGTACGCCTTGCCATCAGCCATCTGGGCGTGGATCTTCCGGGCGTAGTGGTTGGTCACCGCGTCCTGGTAGAAGCCCGTGGAACTCGTATCGGGCTGGTTGGAGTTGGTCAGGAGCGTGGAACGGTTGTAGCCCGCGCACAGGGTGCGCGAGATCGGGCCGCGGACCAGGTCGTTCGGCGCGTCCAGGAACTTGTAGCAGCCGAAGATGCTGTCGGCGTCGGGCTTCTGGAACGTGGTGACGAGGGCGCCGGAGCTGTTGGTGAAATTCATGACGTTGCCGGAGACCCTGCCGTAGTACTTGGTGCCCGGCTGGTCCGCGAACGGTGTCACCGTCAGCGTGGAGGTGGCGTACTTGGTCCAGACCCGGTTGATGTAGTCGTTCATGACGGTGCTCGGCAGGGCGCCGGCCTCGATGCCGTGGCCGGGCGCGAGGGCACGCACGATGGTCCCGTCGGACCGGGTCCGGATGAGGTTGGCCCAGCCGCCGGGCTGGCCCTTCAGGGCGTTGAAGAATCCGGCGTAGCCGCCTGGCTTCAGGTGGCCGGTGTTCTTGACGGTGCCGGAAGTGTTCTTGACGCCGACCGCGTACGGGGCCGAGAACATGTCGACCTGTGTGCTGTTGATCCACAGTCCGGCGTCGTTGAGGGTGTACTCGCTCCAGTTGAAGAGGATGTCCACGTTCGGGTCGGACGGGTTCTGCACCGCGGGCTGCACGAGGCCGCCGGTGGTCAGCTTGAAGACGAGCTTCTGGCCGTAGGAGAAGTAGACCCGGCCGGAGAACTTCGGCATCCGGAGCGTCTTGGTCTGGCCGTTGGCCGGTCCGACGATCGACGCGTCGGGCGCGGGGGTCGGCGGGTTGCCGCCGGCGGGCCAGGGGTGGAACGTGCCGTTCGCGTCGGCCCAGCCCTGCTGGCCGGTCGAGAGCAGAGTCCCGATGTTGTAGATGTAGATCTGATCACTGCGCCCGGAGTTGTTCTTGAACTCGAGCGGGATGGTCGTGGGCACCGCGGCTTCGGCGTGGGATGCGGGGCCCACGGCCGTGAGTCCAGCAGCGACGGCCACGGCGGCGACCAGCGCCACCAGCACCTTCCGTAAGGCAAGCACGCTCGTCCTCCTGCCAGGTGGGCTTCTCCCACCGGAGTTGAATGCGACGGACGGACGGTCGGGGCCGCACCCCGCCGGAGGGGAGGTCAGGGGGACAGCGGACCCGTCCGGTCGTGCGAGAGCGCTCCCAGAGTGCGCTCATGAGCGGTACACGTCAAGGTCTAGACCAATATGGATCACGGCCGGGGTTCCGGCGCCACCAGCGCGTCGCCGGCGCGGCGAGGAGCGTCGCGCCGGCCAGGAGGGAGCCTGGTGCTCGAACCTACGCGCCGTCATCGGGCACGGGGATCAACTGCCGGGGACGGTGTCCTCGAACGTCGTGCCCGTGCTGCGGTACGCGCTCAGCTTGGCGGTGACCTGCGTCGGCGTGAGGACCTGGTCCTTGACGTGCATGACGTAGTCGACCTGTTGGTCGTAGGCTCGCGCGGTCGTGCTGGTCTGGCCCGCGAGGTCGATCAGCCACTGGTTGAAGTTGATCGACATGGGCCGCTCCGGCAGGTACGCGGCGTCGTGAGTGCCGAAGAGCTGCCCGTCGATGTAGTACTTGATGGTGCTGTTGTCGATGGTCAGCACCAGGTCGTGCCAGCCGTTGTAGCTCCGACGGCCTTCGGTGTGCTGGTTGACCGCCACCCATGGATCGGCCTGGTAGGTCTCCCAGGACGTCGTGTAGAGGATGTCGGACGTCTCGCCCCAGCCGCCGTTGGGCAGGTACTCGAAGTCGTACTCCGCGTAGTCGTCCGCCATCGGGGCGGTGAGGTCGTTGATGGTGAAGAAGGTCTGGACGAGGTGATCGCCGTCCGGGCCGGACTTGGGCGCGTCGCTGAACTTGACGCGGGCCGCGTAGGTGCCGTTCTTGAACTTCATCGCCTTGGTGAGGATCTCGGTCTGCTTGGTGCTCGCCGCGGTGCCGGCGGTCGAGGTCTCCAGGTTCATGATGGAGTTGCCGCCGGTGGAGGAGAAGGTGACCTTCTCGGGCGCCCAGGTGGCGCCGGGCACGCCGGGGCCACCGGAGTTGGAGCGCACGCTCCAGCCGTGCGCCGAGATCCTCGGGTCGCTGTAGCCGCTGTAGTTGAAGTCGTCGAACAACGTGGCGGCGTCGGCCGGAGGGTCGGTGGGCGGGTCGGCGGGCGGGTCCTCCGGTTCGTTGCCCGCGGGGGCCGTGCCCCACACGGTGGTGCCGGCCAGCTGCGCCGTGACCTTGGACCAGTCGCCGTACGACGTCTGGGAGGCGCCGAAGGAGTAGTCGTCGCTCTGGTTCAGCGCGGCCCACGTCGACTGGTAGAAGCGCAGTTGCAGGTCGCCGGTGTCGGCGCCCGGGGCGAGGGAACCGGCACCGGAGGTGAAGCCGATCTCGAGGTAGCGGTCGGCGGTGGCGGTCGGGTGGGCGAGCGTACCGAAGGTGCCCGTGACGTTGGCGCAGCCCTTGACGGCCCAGGAACAGGCGAAGCGATAGGTCGCGCCCGCCGAGTCGGCCTTGAAGTAGTAGCGGACCTTGACGCTGCTCAACGTTACGCTCGCGTCGCCGGTGTTCTTCACCTTGATCCAGGGTTCGGCCTGGTCGGCGCCGGCTCCGGTGGCGCTCGTACGGTACTGGACGCTCAGCCCGTCGGTGGCCGCGCTCGCGGTGGCCGGGAGTGCGGTGAGCGCGGCGGCGCCCATGGTCACCGCGACGGCGGTGTGTGCGGCGGTGCGCAGCCGGTTCTTCGCGAATCTCATCGTTGTTCCTCCAGAACGGTGGGGGGATTCCCGGAACAGGTCGGGGTCAGGGGTGGTGGTGGACGCCGAGCGCGTCGAGCCGGGCGGTGTGCTCGTCGAGGCGGGACCGGAAGTCGGCCCAGTCCGTCGCACCGCTCCAGCCGCGGTCGGCGAGGGCACACAGCCGCGGGTAGGTGAGGTATTCGATGTGGGCGGGCGTCGTGACGAACTCGGTCCACAGCTGGGCCTGTGTGCCGAGCACCCGCCCGGCCACCTGGGCGTCCGCGTCCTCGGGTACGGGGGCGTGGGCGTGGACGGCGCGCAGATCGACCACGGGGCCGGGCTGGGCCGGCGGCTCGTGCGGGGCGTCGGACTGGGCGTAGTCGAGATAGGTGGCCCGGTAGTACGCGCTGACGACGGGGTGGCCGCGGCGGGCCGCCGTCAGGGTATGGGCCGGGTCGCGCCAGGTCATCACGGTGAAGTCGAGGGGCAGTTCGGCGCCGGTCTCGGCCCAGCCGACCGGGCGGCGTCCGTGACGGACGAGGAAGTCGCCGATCTTCCCGAGGAACCAGCCGTGCAGGGCCTCGGGGTTCGGCAGGCCCTCCGCCGCTGCTCGTTCGCGTGCGGCGGCGCTGTGCGTCCACTCGGTGGTGGGGCACTCCTCGCCGCCGATGTGGAGGTACGGCGAGGGGAAGAGGTCCATGACCTCGTCGAGGACGGTGCGGCAGAAGTCGAGGACCTCGTCGTGGACACCGAGGACGGTGTCGCACACGCCCCATCGCGTCCAGACGTCGAGGGTGCGCTCCGGGTGGTTGCCCAGTCCCGGGTAGGCGGCGAGGGCGGCGCGTGCGTGCCCGGGCATCTCTATCTCGGGCATGACGGTGACGCCGCGAGCGGCGGCGTACCGGACCAGGCCGGCGAGTTCGGCCCGCGTGTACGCCCCACCGTGCGGGACGCCGCCGGACGTGTCGCTGTCCGCCGGGCCTTTCGGGGATGCGGCGCGGTGGCCGCCGATCTCGGTGAGCTTGGGAAAGGCGGCGACCGGCATGCGCCAGCCTTGGTCGTCGGTGAGATGCAGATGGAACATATTGATCTTGTGCAGGGCCAGTAGGTCGACGTACCGGCGCAGGAAGGAGACGGGCTGGAAGTGGCGGGCCACGTCCAGCATCGCGCCGCGCCAGGGGTGACGCGGGACGTCGGTGATGTCGACGCACGGCAGCAGCCACCGCGTACCGCGCTGCGGGATTTCCGACAGGGCCTGCGGAGGGAGGAGCTGACGGACCGTCTGGATACCGCGCAGCAGGCCGGTGAGGTGCGCGGCGCGCAGCAGCACGGCGTGCGGGTCGATGGTGAGCCCGTACCCTTCTTCACCGAGGCCGCCGGGGCCGCCGAGACCGCCGAGACCCGCGTCGAGCACCAGGGCGAACCGTCCGTCCGGTGACGGTCGCGGGGACAGCCCGGTGGCGGGGGCGAGCAGGCTGCCCAGCAGGTCCGCGGCCGGTTCGGCGCCTGCGCCGACGTGCAGTGCGGTGCTGCGGTCGAGCGTGAAGTGACCGGGCCGGAGAGCGGCCTCGGTGGGGCGCGGTACGAGGGCGG
>NZ_JAAAYH010000584.1:0-4442 GCF_018035285.1 Streptomyces sp. MK37H
TGACTTCGGCCGCGCCCCACGCGAAACTACGAGGATGACCGATCACCTCGCGCAAGCCCGAGACCTGCTGGCCACCCACCCCATCGTGGACGGCCACAACGACTTCCCCTGGGCCCTGCGCGAGCAGGTCCGCTACGACCTCGACCAGCGCGACATGGCCACCGACCTCACCGCCTACACCCATACAGACCTGCCCCGCCTACGGGCCGGCGGCGTAGGCGCCCAGTTCTGGTCGGTGTTCGTCCGCTCCGACTTCCAGGGCGACACGGCGGTCAGCGCCACCCTCGAACAGATCGACGTCGTCCGCCGGTTCACCGACCGGTACGCGACCGATCTGCGCCCCGCCTTCACCGCCGACGACATGGAGGCGGCCCGGACCGAGGGCCGGATCGCCTCCCTCATGGGCGCCGAGGGCGGCCACAGCATCAACTGCTCCCTGGCCACCCTCCGCACCCTCTACGACCTCGGCGTGCGCTACATGACGCTCACCCACAACGACAACGTCCCCTGGGCCGACTCGGCGACCGACGAGCCGAAGGCACACGGCCTCACCCGCTTCGGCGAGGAGGTGGTGCGCGAGATGAACCGCCTGGGCATGCTCGTCGACCTCTCCCATGTCTCGGCCGACACCATGCGGGACGCGCTCCGGGTGACCGAGGCGCCCGTGGTCTTCTCGCACTCCTCCGCGCGCGCCGTCTGCGACCATCCGCGCAACATCCCCGACGATGTGCTGGAACTGCTGCCCGCCAACGGGGGCGTGGCGATGGCCACCTTCGTCCCCAAGTTCGTGCTGCCCGAGGCGGTCGCCTGGACCCGGGAGGCGGACGAGAACATGCGCGCCCACGGGCTGCATCCGCTGGAGATGACCCCCGCCGCGATGAAGGTGCAGCGCGCCTTCGAGGAGGCCAACCCGCGCCCCATGGCCACCGTGTCGACCGTCGCCGACCACCTCGACCACATGCGCGAGGTGGCGGGCGTCGACCACATCGGCATCGGTGGCGACTTCGACGGCACCGCCTTCACCCCGGAGGGCCTGGGCGATGTCGCGGGCTATCCGAACCTGGTGGCCGAGCTACTCGACCGCCGCTGGTCACCGGCCGACCTGGCCAAGCTGACCTGGCAGAACGCGGTCCGTACGGTGCGCGGCGCAGAGGACGCGGCACGCGCGGCGCAAACCACGCGGGGCCCGTCCATCGCGACGATCGACCAACTGGACGGCACACCCGCCGCCTGAGGCACCAACAACATGGCGCTCGCGGCCCACCGCCCCCGTCGCTGAACACACCTCTCCGTCCCCGCCGGAGGCCCTCCGGCGGGGACGGACGGTTTTCAGGGATGGATCGGGGATGGATCAGGGATGAATCAGACAGAAGGGGTGCCCCGCCGGGTCGGCGAAGACGCGGAAGTCCCGCTTCCCGCCCTCGTCGTCGAGATCCAGCGCCCGGGCCCCCAGCGCCAGCACCCGCTCCTGCGCCGCTGCCATGTCGGTCACCCGCAGATCGAAGTGCAGCTGCTGCGACTCCTTCGCCGACGGCCAGCTCGGCGCCACGAAGCCGGGCGCCTCCTGGAAGGCCAGCCGCGCCCCGTCGGGCAGGTGGAGATCGACCCAGGGCTTCCCCTCGTTCTTGATCTCACCGCCCAGCACCTGCTGGTAGAAGTGGGCGAGCGCGGTGGGGTCGGGGCAGTCGATCGCGATGACGTCCAGCTTGGCGATGGCCATGGCTCCTCCTCGGGTCCCATCCCGGGTTGACCGAACGGGACCCGTCAAACGGAAAGCCTTGTCCTTACGCCATCGGGCGCCCGAGCGCCCGGTACGTCCACCCGGCGTCGCGCCAGACGTCGGGGTCCAGCGCGTTGCGCCCGTCGAGGATGCGGCGCTCGGCGACGACCGCGCCGAGGCTCGCCGGGTCCAGCTCGCGGAACTCGCGCCACTCGGTGAGGTGCAGCACCGCATGGGCGCCCTCCGCCGCCGCGGCCGCGGTCGGGGCGTAGGCGAGGGTCGGGAAGAGGGCCCGGGCGTTCTCCATGCCCTTGGGGTCGAAGACGGTCACCTGGGCGCCCTGGAGCTGGATCTGACCGGCCACATTGAGCGCGGGGGAGTCCCGGACGTCATCGGAGTCCGGCTTGAAGGTCGCGCCCAGCACCGCGACCCGCTTGCCCAGGAAGGCGCCGCCGACGGCCTCGCGGGCCAGCTCGACCATATGGCCCCGGCGCCGCATGTTGATCGAGTCGACCTCGCGGAGGAAGGTCAGCGCCTGATCGGCGCCGAGCTCACCGGCGCGCGCCATGAAGGCCCGGATGTCCTTCGGCAGACAGCCGCCGCCGAAGCCGATCCCGGCCCGCAGGAACTTCTTGCCGATGCGCTCGTCGTAGCCGATGGCCTCGGCGAGCTTGACCACATCGCCGCCCGCGGCCTCGCAGACCTCGGCCATCGCGTTGATGAAGGAGATCTTGGTCGCCAGGAAGGAGTTGGCCGCGACCTTGACCAGCTCGGCGGTCGGGAAGTCGGTCACCACGAACGGCGAGCCCTCGCCGATGGGCGTCTGGTACACCTCGCGCAGCAGCTTCTCGGCCCGGTCGCCCGCGACGCCGACCACGATCCGGTCCGGGTGCAGGGTGTCCTGGACGGCGAACCCCTCGCGCAGGAACTCCGGGTTCCAGGCGAGCTCCGCGTCCGCCCCCACAGGGGCCAGCTCGGCCAGCCGGGCCGCGAGCAGGTCGGCGCTGCCGACCGGCACCGTGGACTTGCCCACGACCAGCGCGGGACGGCGCAGATGCGGGGCGAGCGACTCCACCGCGGCGTTCACGTAGCTCATGTCACAGGCGTACTCGCCGTGCTTCTGCGGGGTGTTCACACAGATGAAGTGGATGTCGCCGAACTCCCCGGCCTCCTCGTAGGAGGTGGTGAAGCGCAGCCGCCCGCTGGCCCCCTCGATCCCCGCGGTGTGGCGCCGCAGCAGATCCTCGAGCCCGGGCTCGTACATGGGCACCCGGCCCTGGGTGAGCATCGCGATCTTCTCTGGTACGACATCGAGGCCCAGCACCTCGAAGCCCAGCTCCGCCATGGCCGCTGCGTGGGTGGCGCCGAGGTAGCCGGTGCCGATCACGGTGATCTTGAGGGCCATGCAGTGCTCCAGAGCGGTCGATCGCAGATGCGGTGCCTGAGCATAGTCGGGACCGGGGGACGGGCTCAGCCGACTCTGTCAGGTAGCTCACGTATACCTATCGAGGCGTCGCCCCTAGAATTCAGTTACTTAACGGTAGTTAGCGCTCTATGGGGAGTGAGAGGCTTGGCGTCCTCGGTGAACGACTTCGACCTGTACCGGCCGTCCGAAGAGCACGACATGCTCCGGGACGCCGTCCGCTCTCTCGCCGAGGCGAAGATAGCCCCTTATGCCGCCGAGGTCGACGAGGAGGCCCGCTTCCCCCAGGAGGCGCTGGACGCCCTGGTCGCGAACGATCTCCACGCGGTGCACGTCCCCGAGTCCTACGGCGGCTCGGGCGCGGACGCGCTGGCCACCGTGATCGTCATCGAGGAGGTCTCCCGGGTCTGCGCGTCCTCCTCGCTGATCCCCGCGGTCAACAAGCTGGGCTCGCTGCCGGTCATCCTCTCCGGCTCCGAGGAGCTGAAGAAGAGGTACCTGGCCCCGCTCGCCAAGGGCGACGCGATGTTCTCGTACTGCCTCTCCGAGCCGGACGCGGGCTCGGACGCGGCCGGGATGAAGACCAAGGCGGTCCGCGACGGCGACTTCTACGTGCTCAACGGCGTCAAGCGCTGGATCACCAACGCCGGGGTCTCCGAGTACTACACGGTGATGGCCGTCACCGACCCCGAGAAGCGCTCCAAGGGCATCTCCGCCTTCGTCGTCGAGAAGTCCGACCCGGGCGTCTCCTTCGGCGCCCCGGAGAAGAAGCTCGGCATCAAGGGCTCCCCGACCCGCGAGGTCTACCTCGACAACGTCCGCATCCCCGCCGACCGGATGATCGGCGCCGAGGGCACCGGCTTCGCCACCGCCATGAAGACCCTCGACCACACCCGGATCACCATCGCCGCCCAGGCCCTCGGCATCGCCCAGGGCGCGCTCGACTACGCCAAGGGGTATGTCCAGGAGCGCAAGCAGTTCGGCAAGCCGATCGGCGACTTCCAGGGCGTCCAGTTCATGCTCGCCGACATGGCGATGAAGCTGGAGGCCGCCCGGCAGCTCACCTACGCGGCGGCGGCCCGGTCCGAGCGGGTGGCCCTCGGCGGCGGCAAGGAGGACCTGACGTTCTTCGGCGCCGCGGCCAAGTGCTACGCCTCCGACGCCGCGATGGAGATCACCACGGACGCCGTCCAGCTGCTCGGCGGCTACGGCTACACCCGTGACTACCCGCTCGAGCGGATGATGCGTGACGCCAAGATCACGCAGATCTACGAGGGCACCAACCAGGTGCAGCGCATC
>NZ_JAAAYH010000585.1:0-4433 GCF_018035285.1 Streptomyces sp. MK37H
TCGAACACGCCGGACAGAACGGAGGGGTCGAACCGGCGCAGGTACTCGGCGACGAGTTCGTCCTTGCCGGTGAAGTGCTGGTAGGCCGTGCGCTTGGACACCTGGGCCGCCGCGCAAAGCTCGTTCATGCCGGTGCGGTTGATGCCCTGCTCGCGGAACAGTTGCTGGGACACGCTGAGGATGCGCTCGCGGGCGCCCCGGCCGCGGCGGCGGCCCGTGGGGCCCTTCTCCAACTCCGTCATGGGTCCATCGTACCGCAGCCAGGTAACGACCGGTGTACATAGTTTGCGCCCCAGCCGCCCGCCCAGTACCGTAAGCACACCAGACGGTGTACTTAACACCGTCGCCCCAGGTGCACACGGCACCACCGACCCAAGGGAATGACTATGGGAAAGCTTGACGGCAAGGTCGCGGTCATCACCGGCGGCACCACCGGCATGGCGCTGGCCGGCGCGAAGCTGTTCGTCGACGAGGGAGCGCACGTCTTCATCACCGGCCGCCGCCAGGACGCCCTGGACGAGGCCGTGAAGCAGATCGGCCGCAACGTCACCGGCGTCCAGGGCGACGCCGCCGACCTGGACGACCTGGACCGCCTGTACGACACCGTCAAGCGGGAGAAGGGAAGCCTCGACGTGCTGTGGGCCAGCGCGGGCGGGGGCGAGCCCGCCCCGCTCGGCGAGATCACCGAGGCCCAGTTCGACACCTGGTTCGGGCTCAACGCCCGCGGCACCCTGTTCACCGTCCAGAAGGCCCTCCCGCTCTTCAACGACGGCGGCTCCATCCTCATGACCGGCTCCAACGCCTCCCTCGGCGCCTTCCCCGGCTGGAGCGTCTACGCCGGCAGCAAGGCCGTCCAGCAGGCATGGGCCCGCGTCTGGCTCAACGAGCTCAAGGACCGCCGCATCCGCGTCAACGTCCTGACCCCCGGCCAGGTTGCCACCGCCAAGCAGGAAGAACTCTTCGACGAGGCCACCAAGCGCCAGTTCGAGTCCCTCATCCCCCGCGGCCAGATGGGCCGCCCCGACGAGATCGCCACCGCCGCCCTCTTCCTCGCCTCCGACGACTCCAGCTACGTCAACGGCATGGAACTCGTCGCCGACGGCGGCACCACCGCCATCTGAACCGAACAACCACAACCAGGGCAGGACATCTCATGAGCAACATCAGCATCATCGGCACCGGGAACATGGCCCGCACCATCGGCGCGCGGGCGGTAGCGGGCGGCAACACCGTCGAGGTCATGGGCCGCGATCAGTCCAAGGCCGCTGACCTGGCCAAGGCTCTCGGCGCCGGCGCCACGACGGGAGAATGGGGCACCGCCCCGGCCGGGGACATCGTCATCGTGGCCCTGCTGCACGACGGCGTCGTGCCGGTCGTCGCCCAGTACGGAGACGCTCTCGCGGGCAAGGTCATCGTCGACATCAGCAATCCCTTCAACTCCACGTTCGACGGGCTGGCCCACCGCGAGGAGACCTCGATCGCGCAGGAAGCCGCCAAGGCGGCCCCGGCCGGCGCCAGCGTGGTGAAGGCGTTCAACACCATCTTCCGCCATGTCCTGGAGAAGGGTCGGCCCGACGTCTTCATCGCCGGCGATAATGCGCAGGCCAAGGCAAGTGTGGAGGCGTTCATCGAGAGCCTCGGGCTGCGCCCGCTGGACGTCGGCGGCCTGAAAATGGCGCACTGGCTGGAAGGAGCGGGCGTGGTCACGGTGGGCCTCGCCAACCACGGGGTCGGGAACTTGGACTTCTCCCTCAGCATCACCGAGCTTCCCGTCTGAGCAAACGGTTGACGGATCACCGAGAGGACTCGTCATGAAGCTTGGTTTCACACTTCCCATAATCGGGCCCGCTATCAGCAGCGCAGCCGGCCTGAGCGCGTTCTGCCGCGGGATCGAGGACCTTGGCTACGACACGCTGTGGGTCGGCGATCGCCTGGTCCAGCCCGTCGATATGCAGAGCATCTATCCGGGCAAGGAGCAGCCGTACCCGCCGCAGATGAAGCGTTACCTCGACCCGGTGCTGCTGTGGACCGTCGCCGCGACGGCGACCAGCCGGGTGCGGCTGAATGCCAGCACGCTCAGCACCTTCTACTACGAGCCGCCGCACCTGGCCCGGATGCTGACCACGCTCGACGTGCTCAGCGACGGCCGTCTCGAGGTCGGCGTGGGACTCGGGTGGATGAAGGACGAGCACGACATCTCCCGCAGCGCGGACTGGCGCCGGCGCGGGCGGATGCTCGATGACCTGCTGGCGTTCCTGCACGAGTGGTGGACGGCCAACCCGGTGTCCTGGGACAGCGAGTTCTTCTCGCTGCCGCCGGTCCACGCCGACCTGCGCCCGGTGCAAGCGGGCGGGCCGCCCATCTGGATCGGCGGCGCCAGCGAGGCCGCGATGCGCCGGGTCGGCCGCAGCGCCACCGGCTGGCTCGGGCTCGATTTTCTGCCGGACGAGGTCGCCGGCCAATTGTGGTCGCTCGCGCGCCAGGCGGCGCAGGAGGCCGGCCGCGACCCCGACGCGCTGAAGAAGGCCATACGTATCAACCTCGAACCGGGCACGACCGTTGATTCGCTGGCCGACAAGCTCAAGCGCTTCGCCGAGTCCGGTGCGGACGAGGCGTTCGTGGACGCCTTCGCACTGTTCCCCGGCCTTGACCAGATGCTTGACTTCGCCAGCCAGGTGATCGCGCGCACCGGTCGGTTGTGACCACCCAAGAGCCGGACAACCAAGGACGTCCTCGCCTGCTTGTTCGCCGAGAACGCGGTGCTGAACAGCCCGCTCGGCGATGAGCCGCTCATCGGTCGCGAGTCCGTCGTGGAAGCCAAACGCCGAGGTGACCCATATGGTGGCGCCCGCTGCCGTCCGCCGTCGAGATGCAGGGGCACCTTGCGCAAGTCCTCGGACTGCAGCCCTGGGAACTGCGCACGAACGGGGAGCGAGGACGATTCGCCGGATCCTGGCCGCTCAGGCGTTCGGCATCCCTGCCTCTGATTTCCTGCGCGTAGACACTGTGCTGCTCTAGCGCGGTGCGGGTCTTCCTTGCTGGGGATCGGAGTTCCATGGCTAGAGGGGACGGGTGAGCAATACGAGGGTGCGGTGACGCCGGGGCTGATCCGTCGCTCTGTTGACTGACTCGAACCACGAGCCGATCCCACCCACGGCCGCCGCACCCACCCGGTGTGGCGGCCGCCCGCACCCCAGTCCCGGCCCAGCAGCAGCTCGGAGCTCTCACCGGCCGCCTACCGCACCCGCCGCCACGCCCTACAGGGTTGTTGCCGCATCCGAGTCCCGTACGTACACCCGCGGCAATACGATGCGATCACACGACCCCGCCTCTCCGTCACGGTGGCCTTCATGAACAGCGTGTACTCGCCCATCCTGGAGCTCAATCTCCTCCGGGAGTTCGACGATCAGTTCGGGACGCACAGCTACGCGGATGGCTTCGAGCTGCTCGACTACGACGACAAGAATGAACTCAAGGGCTGGCTGGACGATCCGAAGAACCCCAGCCGCGCCGAGTTCTTCGACCAGCTGATCCCTTTCGCACGCGCCACCGGCAGCGGTTCGGGCTACGCGCTGTGGCGGTTCGACGACCGGGCCGACCTCGCGGACCTTCCCGTCGTGTTCCTCGGCGACGAGGGCGACGTGTGGGTCCATGCGCGCAACCTACGAGAGCTGCTCCGGCTGCTCCCCGTCGAACGCGACGTCGCCTACGAGGACGAGGACCTCGACGAGCTCTTCCCGGCGCGTCAGGAATACCTGATGTGGCTGGACCGGAACTTCGGTCTCACCCCGCCCGATGAGGACGAGGAAGTGGCCATCGGCAAGGCGGCCATGTGCGCGTTCGGCCCGCGGTTCGCCACATGGCTGGCACGGTTCACGAACGAAGGCGTGATCGATGACATGGTCAAGCTGATGGACTGGGGTCCCGACTCGCTGGTCAGCGCCAGGTCCAGATGACCGTCCCGTCCGAGGGCCCGGGGGCGATGCCGCGCCGCCACCCCCGGGCTATGTTCAAAGCCACCTCGGCTCGGTGAGCGGTGCCCAGACGGTTGAGCTCAGCGCGGGTGGCCGCTCAGGCGGTCTCGGGCCGGGTGCGACGTGCCTCGTGGAGGAGTTCGCCCCACCACAGCAGCTCGTCGAGCATCGCCTTCGCGGCGCCGTTCGGGCCCTCCGGGTCCCGTAGCTCGCCCTCCGGGCCGAAGAGCTCGTAGTAGCGGGGGAACGTCACGACGTTGCGCACCGTGTGGGCCTGGAGTTCGGCGAAGACCTGGCGGAGTTGCTCGATGGCGAGCAGGCCGCCGCTGGCTCCGCTGTAGCCGACGAAGCCGATCGGCTTGGCCTCCCACTCCGTGTAGTGCCAGTCGATCGCGGCCTTCAGGGAGGCCGGGAAGCTGCGGTTGTAGTCGGGCGTCACCACGACCACAGCGTCGGCCT
>NZ_JAAAYH010000586.1:0-4423 GCF_018035285.1 Streptomyces sp. MK37H
GGCCTAGGGGCGCTGCTTCAAGCGGTCGACGATCGCCCAGTCCGCCACGTGCGACAGCTGGATGTACGTCTTCTTCCCGGAACGCGAGGTCCGCTCGTCGCGGAAGCCCAGGAATTCATAGGACTCCGGGTCGAAGATGAGGTACTTGCCCTTCTCGGACGCGCGCTTGGGGTAGGAGATCCCCACCCCGGTGCGCCCGGCGGAGTCCTTCATCCCCGGGGTCGCCTTGACCCCGGGCACCAGGGCCAGCGCCTCGTACGCGGCGGGACGCAGTCCCTCGGGCAGCACCGGCCACTTCAGGAGCTCGCCGAGCATGGAGTAGGCGTCGTACCAGTCCCACGCGGTGAAGTCGTCGATCGACTTGTCGGACGTGCCGACGCCGACGATGCCCGGGATGAGCTTCTCCGGATCGGTGGGCAGCTTCTTCAGCTTGCTCCACTCCCGAGGCGGCCACACGCCCTCGTTCTTCCCCATGGGCTCTTCCCAGATCACCCGGCCGAGCTCCATGGTCAAAGATCGCTTGGAGCCGTCCACCGAGTCCCAGTTCTCGTCCATGTAGGTCTTGACCGCGCCGGTCTTCCGCTCCGTCTCCTTGATGCTCCGCTTCCAGTAGATGAACTGGTCGTCGCGCGGCGCCACGGGCTTCTCGTGCTTACTCGCCCGCGCTGCCGCCCCGTTCAGCACCGTCACGGCGCCGGCGTTGCGCATCTGCGGGGCGTTCGTGCCCGCGCGGTCGGTGCGGCCGCCCTCGTCGGCGCCGTCCGCGGCGATCAGTACCGCCGTGCCCGTAACCGCCATGGTGACCACCGCGGCTGTCGCGAGGCGCAGCGCGTGGCGGCGGCTGGGTGCGGCGTCGGGGTGCCGCTCCGTGCGCGTAATCGTGTTGAGCAGTCGGTGGCGGGCCTGCGCTCGGGCCGGTTCGGTGAGCGGGGCCGCGTCCGCGTTCCAGTCCCGCAGGAGTTCGAGTTCGTCAGTCATGGCCGGATGCCTCTCGCAGTGTCGTCGGATCGGATCCGCCCAACGCTTCGCGTAGCTTGCTGCGAGCCCGGTGCAGCCGTGATCTGACCGTGCCGATGGGGACACCGAGGGCCTGGGCCACCTCCTCGTAGCCGAGACCGCCCCACACCACCAACAGCAGCACGTCCCGGTGCCGCGCGGGCAGTGCGGCCAGTGCCGCCGCCAGCTCGCGGCGTATGGCCTGTGCCCCTACCCGGGCCGCAGCCCGGTCGGCCAGCGGCTCCTCGTGGTCGGCGGGGGCCGGGATGCGGGCCAGGGCCTTGAACCGGCGGGCCTCGGCCCGCCGGTGCCGGCCGACCAGGTTGGTCGCTATGCCGAACAGCCAGGGCTGGGCGTCCTTGCCCATGGCCCGCGCGGGGTCGTACCGGTGCCGCTGCTGGAAAGCAGTGGTGAAGGTCTCCGCCATGAGGTCGTCGGCCGGCTCGCCGCCGAGCCTACGGGCCAGATAACGGTGTACCGCATCCGCGTGTCGGTCGAAGAGCACGGCGAATGCCTCGGGCTCATCCCGGGACCGCGCAATTACCGAGGCATCGCTCTCCGCCCCCGTGCGGACGCCTGGCTCGACGGTCATCGGGGCTCCTCTCGTCCTAAAGAACGCTTCGAAGGCTTGGGCTTTCCTCTCTCCTTCGCCCGTCGCCCCCGGCGAGTTCCCTTGGAGCCCTGGCCGCTGGTCCCTGGTAGTGCTTGGTCGGGTTGGTATCGGTTCTGGCATGTCGCGGTGACAGGTGGGGCAGGCGCCGGTCCAGAGCGCGAGGAGTGACTGCGGTTCGCGGGTGACCCGATACAGGATCCGGCCGACGCCCTGCCGTCTGACCCCGCAACCTTGGCACGTCAGCGCTCGACGTTGCTGATGAGGGCTTTGTGCTGGAGCGGGTGACGGGAATCGAACCCGCGCTCTGAGCTTGGGAATCATGGGGCGTGGTGGGCGCGGAACCGGCTCTCACCTGCTGGAACGGGTGCTGTGTCGAGTCACGTCCGGGCTGGCCCCACGCCGTCATTGACCGTGGTTCGCCGCTCCAGCGGGCACACATCGGGCACGGCCGAGACGGGGCGACCAGCGTGTTACGCAGAGGGGATCGAACGCCTGACATACACCACTTTCGCACATGTGTTACTCTAGGTACATGTCCATGAAGCGCACCAATGTCTATGCCGACCCGGAAGACCTCGCCATCATCAAGGAGGCCGCCAAGCGTCGCGGTATCAGTGAGGCCGAGATCATCCGGCAGGGCATCCATCTTGCTGCCATGGCCAATCGCGTGTGGGACGAGCCGTTGTTCTCTCGCACTTTCCCCGGCCCTGGGCGCACTCTTGCCAAGGGCGAGGTGCGTGATGTCGTTGCTGACGCTGCCCAGCGCGAAACCGGTTCAGGAACTGCTGCGTGATCGTCGTCATCGCTGACACCTCCGGCCTGCTGGCAGCGCTCGATTCCACACACCCGGAGCATGACGCGGCGCAGGAGGCCATCATGGCTGCCGGGCTGCTCGTCATGTCTCCATTGCTGCTTGCTGAGCTCGACCACGTGGCAACCCACGAACTCGGCCGCGAGGCCGCAGTGAGCGCGATCGACGACATCCGGGGCTGGATGCGACGCGGCCGGGTATCCGTACCGCAGATTACTGAGGGCCACCTCGGCATCGCCCAGACCGTCCGATCCCGCTACCTGGCGCTCGACCTGGATCTCACCGACGTGGTGAACGTCGCCCTGGCGGCCGACTACGACACCGACGCGATCCTCACCCTGGATCGCCGAGACTTCCGCGCCGTACGCCCCCTCGGCCATCACAAGGCCTTCCGCGTCCTGCCTGACGATCTACCCCTCTGAAGCCCCACACGCGCTGCGGAGGGCCTCGAAGGACAGTCCGCCCTCTCCCGCGCGGAGTTGTCGACCCGTGCCGGGTCGGTGTGCCCACTCGGTTGGAGAGACGAGGCCTTCTGGCGCGGATCTGGTGTAAGACGCTTAGCGCGGTCTCAACAACAAACAAGGCCCAGGTCGCTGACCTGGGCCTTAAGCGTGGAGCGGGTGACGGGAATCGAACCCGCGCTCTGAGCTTGGGAATCACGGGGTCTGGTGGGCACCGAGCCTGTTCTGACCTGCTGGAACGGGCTACCCGCCGTGGCAGGCCGGAGTTCCCGAACGACCCGTGTTGACCGTGATTCACCGCCCGATCGGGCACGCATCGGGCACGACTTTGCTTCCGGATCTAGCTGGTCGGTGAGAACGGTTCGCCCGGGCTTCTTCGGACCCTGGTCGAAGGACCGCCGCATATTCCGCCAGTCGGCGCTCCGCGCGTTGACATTGCGCGTAGATGTCCCAGGCGTGGTCGACGATCTCCATCGGCCCATGCAGTTGAACGATCATTGCTGCGTGGGCCACGTCATCCTGCCTGGAGTCCAGCGTGCTGTAGAGGGCAGGGTCGACCTGTTGCCATTCGGGGTTGATGCCGAAATGTCGACCGTTGATCACGGATTGTACGTCTACGAACGTCCGGGAGAACTGGAAAGCCGCTGTCCCCAGATCCGCGTAGGCGGCACGCCGCGCCTCCGCTCGGGATAGCTCGTGGTTCTCAGCACCGGCCACCGCTGCCGCCTCGACGGCCGATCGTCCTCCGATGCGGGCTCCGACAAGCGCCGCCAGAGCCCCCACTGCTGCCGCGACTACCGCCGCAATCCCCGCGTCCACGCTCTGCCTGACGCGCGGTGCCCGTCGAACGGTTCCAGGCCCGTGGACGAGCCCTCGGCCTGCGACGGGGAGGCATACGGGGTCAAAGCAATTTGTGCTGCCAGTGGGCAAAGGTGGCGCGGATCGTGGCGGCTTGGTCGGCGTCGAGATCGTAGGCGGCGAACTGCTTGTCGGTGTACCGCTGGATGCGGGCGAGTGAGTCGGCGAACATACGACGGTCGAAGCCTGCGTCGTTCTGGGCGGCGAGGTCCATGAGTTGTTCGCGGGTGTAGCCGGCCTTCAATAGCCCCGCGACGTCGATGGCGTCGCGGACCTCGGCTCGGGCGAACAGTGCACTGGTCTTACCTGCGGCGACGTCATCGCGGTGGAGTACCGGGCCGAGGTCGGAGTCGACCGGCGTGTGGTGCAGGAATTCAGCGACGAGTTCCACCTTGCTCTGTGTGCCTGAAGCTGGGTCGGTGACGTTCAACCTGGTGTAGGTGGGAGTCAGGTGGACCTGCTCGACGATGTATCCAGCGGCTTTGTAGGCGGTGGTGATCCGCTCCGCGGCCTGTTCCATCTCGCGGCTCGCTCTGTCGAACGGTGCGAAGAGGTCCACGTCATCACTGACTCGGTTGACGATGTGGTGGGCCTGGACGGCGTAACCGCCTGCGAGGGCGTATCCGTAGTCCTCGGCGAGAGCGTCCAGCCCGATGCGGATCAGTTGGCGGTGCAAGTCGTCCA
>NZ_JAAAYH010000587.1:0-4400 GCF_018035285.1 Streptomyces sp. MK37H
GCCGCAGGCGTCAAGATCCGGCGGCCAGTCGCTAACGGTGCTCCCAGTGGACGGGGTCGGCTTCCAGGACCGCGCGGTCCCAGTCGGCCAGTTCGGCGGCCGCCTCATAGGTGCTGTGCAGGAATTCGCTCAGCGTCCGGTCCGGATCGGGTGCGGTGGCGACCGCCTCGTAGGGCAGCACGAATTCGCCGACATCCCGCCGGTACGAGGCCGCCTCGGGGTGGACCGGCTGGTCGGCGAAGCCGGCGGGCTCGGGGTAGGCGTAGGAGTAGAAGCCGCCCTCCTCGCCGCCGCCGGGCCAGAAGCCGCAACTGGAGAGCTCGACGGAGTACGCCTCCTGCGTCACCCGGTCCGGCAGGTTCGGCACACCGCCCGGGGGATGCGGCGGCGCGGTGCGGCCGGAGAAGCGGGTGACGGCCAGGTCCATCGCTCCCCAGAAGAAGTGCACGGGGCTGGCCTTGCCGACGAAATGGGACCGGAATTCCCCGAACACCCGGTGTGCGTTCAGCAATTGACCCCAGAAGAGCCGGGTGGCGTACGGGTCGTACGCCGCGTGCCGGTGATCCTCCGGGAACGGGATAGCCACGGGCACCTCGTTCGGCCGGGGGTACATCCGGGTCTGGATGCCCAGGTCTCCCAGCACGCCCATGACCTCGGCGTAGAACTGGGACACCGGTTTGGACTCCAGCGCCAGCTCGCGCCGCCTTCCGTCGCTGACCCGGATCACCAGCCGGTGGTCGATGAAGTCGAACTCGATATCGAACGCTCCGGTCCGGTACGGGATCGTGGACGTGCTCAGCCCGCGCGGGGTGACGTACAAGGTCACCTGCCACCACTGATTGGCCGGTGGTGCGTGGTCCAGCCGGATCTTGCCGACGATCTGGGTCCACATGTGCAGGGTGTCCCGGGTCTCGGCCCAGTCCTCCAGCCGGAGCCGTGGCCAGGCGCCGGCCTGCTGTGTCCTCTGCTCGGCCATCTCGCCTCCCGCGGGACTCACGGCTTTGGCACAACGCGTAGTCGTTGGAATCCGGCCCGGCCGAGTACCCGCGTATCCCGCCGCCGAAAACCAGCCCGGGAAACCAGTGAGTGTGACCCGTGCCGGGTAGCGGGTGTCGCTGGCGTGCAGGCGGGAGCAGGGGGCGCAGACGGCTACCCAGGCGGGTACGGAACCCGAGGCCCCGTTTCCCGAAAAGCCCAGCTCATCGAGCGCGACAAGGTCAGCCGGCCAACCGTCCGCAAGGCCATCGCCGTGCTCCGCGCGGACTCGGAGTCGACGAGGAGGCCGCCTTCCACCGCCGACGAGGCCGAGCAACTGGCCGAGGCGCCGGACACCGAGCCGGAACAGATCTACGCCATCGCAGGCTGAGGCTCGTGCCACAACCGTACCAAAATGCAGGGGCCTCATCGGGTCTCGAAACACCAGGTCAGCGGCGTGACGCGGTTGCCGCCGTCCCGATCTGTGCCGACGGCCATAGCGAGCGGGACACACGTAGGCTCATACTGAGCCATGACAAACCCTGCGGCACCGAAGCGTCGTTTGCCTACCAGCCCCTTCAAGGCCCCGGTCACGCCGGCTCCCAAGCACTTCGCCATGGGCGACCAGGTCTCACACGACATGTACGGCCTCGGCCGGGTGATCGGCATCGAGAGCGGAATCGCGGCGCTCGTGGATTTCGGCTCGGCGCAAAGGCGGATCTTGAGCCCGTACGCCAAGATGACCAAGCTGTAGGGCCGCTGTGCCCGGTCACGGCACGCCAGGCCCCATCAGGGACCTGTAACGAAAGGCAGACCTCTCATCGACCCGACGTCGCTGTTCTCCGCCCTGGAAGGGCAACCCCGCCGTTCCACCGCAGTATCGCCGTCTCCGACGACAAAACCATTCCAGGCCCCGGACTTCGGCGAAGACGAGACCTTCTGGTCCGAGGATGCGCGGGAGCCCGCACCGGGAACGCGTGCGGCGCGGCCCAAGGCTGCCTAGTCAGCTACCCGCGGGCTGTCATCGGTGCTGCGGTGAGACGGGCGGCCGTCTCAGTTTCCGTCTCATTCAGCCCCGTTCACGGTCGTTCGGGAGCAACCCGAAGCCGTCCCGGCACCGGCGGCCTCAGTTCACCCGTCGCGAGAAGCTCCGACAGGAGCGACTCGATGCCTACTCCGTCTACGCCGGCGCGTTGATCAACTACCGTCGCTGCCTCGTTCACCTCTGGTTCTGTGAGCACGAACATCCCCCACCGGAGAGCCCGGACCCCGTGCGCATCCGCGCCTACGACTTGCGCTCCAGTGCTCAAGAAGCTCTTTTCCGGATGCAGATGCTCACGGACGACGAGACGCTGAGCCAGACCGCGGAGGACGTGCTTGCAGACATCACGGGACTGGCCAAGGCTGACAACAGGGCGGAACTCGACGACCTCAGAGTGCGGACCCGCGACGACATCAGCCGACTTGTCAGCGCAGGCAAGAGGCACCTTTGAGACACGGCTCGCACCCGTTACCGCCGCGGCTCCGCGCGGCAGGCGTGCCGCGGCTGGCCGTCGGCTCATGGGGGTAGGTGCCGTGCATGCACAGGAGCCGTGTGTACGCCGTTCTGCTCGATACGCCCGAAGCCGAGGCCGCCCGGGCGACCGCCTTCTGGTCGGCGGCTCTCGGCGTCGCCGCTGAGCCGTTTCCGCCGGAGCCGCAGTTCACCACGCTTCATGAGGCTCTGCCGGGGCTGGTCACCGCCGTCCAAGCGGTCGACGACGCACCCCGTATCCACCTGGACATCGAGACCGACGACGTCGAGGCGGAAACCACGCGCTTGCTCGCCCTGGGTGCCGAGCAGATCTCGCGGTGGCAGGAGTGCCGGGTGCTACGAGTTCCTGGTGGCCACTTGGTGTGCGTGCTGCCCGTGGAAAGCGAGCCCGAGGCCTTTCGGGCACAGGCCAACGTCTGGGCCTGACGTCGCCCCTTACCCCACGCCGGGCAGGGGGAGAGTTGATGGAGGCCGATGGTTCGGCGGAGTATGGGCGCCATGGGACGACCGCCGCTCAACCGCCGACTGGCCGCCTTCGGCACCACGATCTTCGCCGAGATGTCCGCCCTCGCCGTGCGCACCGGCGCCATCAACCTCGGGCAGGGCTTCCCGGACACCGACGGCCCGGAGGAGGTGCGCGAGGCCGCCGTCCGGGCGCTGCGCGACGGCCGGGGCAATCAGTACCCGCCCGGCCCCGGCGTGCCCGAGCTGCGCACCGCCGTCACCGAACACCAGCGGCGCTGGTACGGCCTGGGCTTCGACCCCGACACCGAGGTGCTGATCACCGCGGGCGCCACCGAGGCCATCGCGGCGTCGCTGCTGGCGCTGGTGGAGCCGGGCGACGAGGTGATCGCGCTGGAGCCGTACTACGACTCGTACGCCGCCTGTGTGGCCATGGCGGGCGGCGTCCGCGTCCCCGTCACCCTGCGCCCCGACGGTGACACCTTCCGTCTGGACCTGGACGAACTGCGCGCCGCCGTCACCGACCGCACCCGGCTCATCCTGCTCAACACCCCGCACAACCCCACCGGCACCGTGCTCACCCACGATGAGCTGGCCGCGGTCGCCGAGCTCGCCGTCGAGCGCGATCTGCTGGTGGTCACCGACGAGGTCTACGAGCACCTCGTCTTCGGCACCGAGCACACCCCGCTCGTCTCCTTTCCCGGGATGCGCGAGCGGACGGTCACCATCAGCAGCAGTGGAAAGACGTTTTCGTTCACCGGCTGGAAGGTCGGCTGGGTGACCGGCGCTCCCGAGCTGGTCACGGCGGTGCGCTCGGCCAAGCAGTACCTCACCTATGTCTCGGCGGGCCCCTTCCAGTACGCGGTGGCCGAGGCGCTGGCCCTCCCCGACGCCTATTTCCACGGCATCCGGGACGATCTGCGCGCCAAGCGCGATCTGCTGGCCGATGGCCTGACCGACGCGGGCTTCCATGTCTTCCGCCCCTCGGGCACCTACTTCATCACCACCGACATCCGCCCCCTCGGCGAGACCGACGGCTTCGCCTTCTGCCGCTCCCTCCCCGAGCGCTGCGGCGTGGTCGCGGTCCCGAACGCGGTCTTCTACGACCACCAGGACCAGGGCTCCCCCTTCGTCCGCTTCGCCTTCTGCAAGCGCGAAGAGGTCCTTACGGACGCCGTGGCCCGCCTCAAGACCCTCGCCGCGGGCTGACGCGCCTGACGCGACTGACGCGACTGACGCGGCGCCTCCGGTAACCCCGCTCCCCCGGTTGGACGTCCCGGGTCGCGGGCGTCCGCGGCCTGGCGGATGGTCGGTGTGTCCGCCGGGCCCCCTGGTCCGTCCCCTCCCGGGGGCTCGGCGCAGGTCCGTCGTGTGCCCGTCGTGTGCCCGCACCGGAGGTCTCCGTGTCCGCCGACACCGCCGCATCCAC
>NZ_JAAAYH010000588.1:0-4376 GCF_018035285.1 Streptomyces sp. MK37H
GGTCCTGGGAGCCGTGCCACTTCTCGCACCAGTAGTGGAGGGCGGCCAGGTGGGCGCCCATGTGGTGCGGGGCGAGCTTGGTGACCTTGGTCCACAGCTCCTCGAAGTCGGCCTGCCGGTAGGCCAGACCGCGGGCCACGCCGAGCTCGATGATGTGCGGCACCGGGTCCTCCGGGGCCAGCCGGGCCGCCTCGTGGCAGACGTCCCGGGCCTCCTCCAGGATCATCCGGAAGTCCTGCGAGGACGGGTCGAGCAGCGCCTGGCGGACCAGGAACTCCGCGTGCACCGCCGCCGCGCCCGGGTCCTCGGGGGCCGCCACCCGCCAGGTGCGCAGCCACATGCCGCCCTGGCCGGGGGCCTGGGCGAGCTCGAAGGCCGCCGCCCCGGCCAGCGTCTGCACCCGCTGCCAGCGCAGTTCCGAGGTGGCCTCGGTGAGGGCGAGCAGACGGGCGGCCGGCTGCCAGTCCTGCCGGGCCTGGACCTCCTCCAGCGCGTCGATCAGCTGCCGGTCCGGGCCGGGCAGCCGTACGTCCAGCCGCTCGCGCGGGACGAAGCCGTACTCCTGCGGGTCCGAGGCGCGCATCGCGCCCTGCATGGCCCCGCGGCCCCCGCGCATCCGCCGCAACGCCGGTACGACGATCAGCCCGCCGATCATGACGATGGCGATGAGGAAGATCAGAAGCTCCATGAGGTGTCCCCGTGTGAAGGCCCGTAACGGCTTGTGGTGCGGAACGGCTTGTGGTCCAGCCTATGCGCCCCGGCGGTCGTTGAATCCAGCACGGGCGCGTCGGGCGTTACGCTCGGGCCCATGAGCCACCAGCACCCCCAGGGGCATCCTCAGAGTTTCGAGACGCTCGCCATCCACGCGGGCCAGGAGGCGGACTCCCTCACCGGCGCCGTCGTCCCCCCGATCTACCAGGTCTCCACCTACAAGCAGGACGGCGTGGGGGGCTTGCGGGGCGGCTATGAGTACAGCCGTTCCGCCAACCCCACCCGTACCGCGCTCGAGGAGAACCTGGCGGCGCTGGAGGGCGGCCGCCGCGGCCTGGCCTTCGCCTCGGGCCTCGCCGCCGAGGACTGCCTGCTGCGCACGCTCCTGGTGCCGGGCGACCACGTCGTGATCCCGAACGACGCCTACGGCGGTACGTTCCGCCTGTTCGCGAAGGTCGTGGAGCGCTGGGGGGTGGAGTGGTCGGTCGCCGACAGCTCCGACCCGGCGGCGGTACGGGCCGCGCTCCGCCCCCGTACGAAGGTGATCTGGGTCGAGACCCCCAGCAACCCGCTGCTCGGCATCACCGACATCGCAGCCGTCGCCGATGTCGCCCGCACCGCGGGGGCCCGGCTGGTGGTGGACAACACCTTCGCCAGCCCCTACCTCCAGCAGCCGCTCGCGCTCGGCGCGGACGTCGTGGTGCACTCCACCACCAAGTACATGGGCGGGCACTCGGACGTCGTAGGCGGTGCGCTGATCGTCTCCGACACCGGCCTCGGCGACGAACTCGCCTTCCACCAGAACGCGATGGGCGCCATCGCCGGGCCCTTCGACTCCTGGCTGGTGATGCGCGGCATCAAGACCCTCGCCGTCCGGATGGACCGGCACAGCGCGAACGCCACGCGGATCGCGGAGATGCTCACCGCGCACCCCAAGGTGACCCAGGTCTACTACCCGGGGCTGCCGGAGCACGTGGGGCACGAGATCGCGGCCAAGCAGATGCGGGCCTTCGGCGGCATGGTGTCGTTCCGGGTCGCGGGCGGCGAGGAGGCGGCGGTCGAGGTGTGCGACCGGGCGCGGCTGTTCACGCTCGGGGAGTCCCTCGGCGGTGTCGAGTCGCTGATCGAGCACCCGGGGCGGATGACGCACGCCTCGGCGGCGGGCTCGGCGCTCGAGGTGCCGGCTGATCTCGTACGGCTGTCGGTCGGCATCGAGTCGGTCGACGATCTGCTGATGGATCTGGGCCAGGCTCTGGGCTGACGACCAACTCTGGGTTGACGCCTGGACTATGGGTTTTTGAGGGTGGTCGCCTCCCCTTGAGTGGTCGCCTCCCCTCGAGTGGTCACCACCCCTCGAGGGGAGGGGTGGTGTCGGTGGGCGGCGGCGCGGCCCACGGTTCGACGATCGCCGCCCAGACGCCGAACGCGACGACCGCGGCGAGCAGCAGCAGCCAGCCGATGGTGCGCACCACTTGATGGCGGTGGAACATCCGCCGTCCCCGTTCGGCCGCCCGGCCCGCCAGATCCGGCGGCAGCGGCGGATGCGGGCCCTCCAGCATCCGGCGGACCTCGGTCTCCTTGCGGTCGGGGAAGCTCATGGGGCGGCTCCGGCGCCTGCCTCGGCTTCGGCTCCTGCTCCGGCCTCGGCCCCGGCTCCGGCCTCGGCTTCTGCTCCCGTCGCCCCGGTGGCCGCCCGGTCGCCGCTGGACGGGGGCGTTCCGCCGGAGGATGACGTTCCGGCGGAGCGTGGCGTTCCGGCGGACGGACGCGTTCCAGTCGTGCCACGCCGGGCCGCCGCGCTGCGCATCGCCGTGACCGCGCGGGTGCAGATCGCCCGGACCCGCTCGACCGGGAGCCCGAGCGCCGCCGCCGTCTGCTCCTCCGCGACCCCCTCGTACAGCCGCAGCACCAGCACCAGCCGCTCCTGCGGGGTGAGCCGGGCCAGGGTGCCGCCGCGCGGGCGGCGGTAGCGGTGGCCGCGGTGGGCGAAGAGGGCGGCCAGCGTCCGGCGGGTGTGGTCGTACGGATCCTCGCCGCGCAGCCGGTCCCAGCGGGCGTACGTGCGCGCGAGCGCGGCGGTCAGCAGGCGCTCGGCGGCTTCGGTGTCCCCCGTCGGCTCCCCCGTGAGCAGCGTGGCCGCATGCAGCAGTCGGCCACCCGCGCCCGCGACGAATGCCTCGAACTCCCGGGCCCGGCGGCCGTCCCGTGCTGCCCGCCGCTCTCGCACCACGCCCTCCGCCTCCCGTTCCTTTTAGGACACGGCAGGCACAGGCACCTGGTCAAGATGTCTGCGCCGGGGTCAGGTGGCGGGCGTCGCCTGGGGCACCGTGGTGTGCGCGGCGGAGAGGGCGACGTTGAAGCGGGTCAGGAGGTCGCAGAAGAGATCGCGCTCCTCCGCCGTCCAGTCCCCGGTCACGCGGGACATCAGATCGCGCCGTGAGGAACGCACTTCCTCCAGGCGGGCCTTGCCGCGCGGGGAGAGCTGCAGCACGACCGCCCGGCCGTCCTCGGGGTGCGAGGTGCGCTTGACCATGCCGGAGTCGACCAGCGGGGCGACCTGGCGGGTCACGGTGGAGGAGTCGATGCCCATGCTCCCTGCGAGCGCCTTGACCCCCATCGGGCCTTCCTGGTCGAGCCGGTTGAGCAGCAGATAAGCGGCTCGGTCCATGGAATTGCGGGCCTGGCCGACGCCGCCGAGCCGGGTCTGTTCCGCACGGCGGGCGAAGACGGCGACCTGATGCTGGAGTGCGTCCAGTACGCCGGTGTCGAGTTGAGTCGTCATGTCCGATTGGGTGGGCATGGCCTAGGGCTCACTTCATGCGGTGGTCTGTGGGATGTGGCACAGAGTACGCGGCTGGGGGCCCGCCCGTACGGGGGCTGCAGAAACCTGACGGCCCCCGAGCCACAACCTGCCGTTCTGAGCCGTTCCCCGGCGCCGTGGCCCGTCGGCGGACCCGTGCCCGGCACCGGCCCGGGGCCGACCCCGCCACCGGCTCGGCCCGCCGGGGCCTGTCGGGGGTGAGCTGCCAGACTGGGGACCATGGCTGCACGACACGGCGACGAGGACGGGCCCGGCTCCGGGTCCGGCCCGGCCTCGCACCTCACCTCTCCCGCCCTTGGGTCCGACCCCGCCCTCGCCCCCGCGACCGCGTCCGCGTCCTCGTCCGAGGGTTCCGTATCCGGAGGTTCCGCCTCCGAGGGGTCCGGAACGACGATCACCCTCGACGACATCCGCAGCGCGCAGAAGACGCTCTCGGGGGTCTCCCGGCTCACCGCGCTGGAGGGCAGCCGCTATCTGTCCGGTCTGGTCGGCGCGCCGGTCCACTTCAAGTGCGAGAACCTCCAGCGCACCGGGTCGTTCAAGCTGCGCGGCGGCTATGTGCGGATCGCCGGGCTCAGCCCCGAGGAGCGGGCGGCCGGGGTGGTCGCGGCGAGCGCCGGGAACCATGCGCAGGGCGTCGCCCTCGCGGCCTCGCTGCTGGGGGTGCGCTCGACGGTCTTCATGCCCGAGGGCGCACCGCTGCCGAAGATCGCGGCCACCCGGGACTACGGCGCCGAGGTGCGGCTGTGCGGCCAGATCGTGGACGAGACGATGCGGGCGGCGAAGGAGTACGCCGAGCGCACGGGCGCGGTCTTCATCCACCCCTTCGACCACCCGGACATCA
>NZ_JAAAYH010000589.1:0-4337 GCF_018035285.1 Streptomyces sp. MK37H
CAGGCCCCCGCCGGGCTGACCACGCTGCCGGACGGCACCCGGCTGGCCGATGCCGTGGCCGCCGACCCCGGCGCCTGGCTGGGCCCGGAGCACACCGCGGCGTACGGAGCGGACACCGCGCTGCTGGTCAAGCTGCTGGACGCCGGGCAGCGGCTGCCGCTGCACAGCCACCCCGACCGCGCCTTCGCCCGGGCCCATCTGGGCAGCGCCCACGGCAAGACCGAGGCGTGGTTCGTGGTGGACGCGGCCCCGGGCGCCGAGGTCCGCATGGGTTTCACCCGCGATGTCACCGCCGATGAGCTGGCGGGCTGGGTGGAGCACGGCGAGACGGAGGCGCTGCACGGCGCCGTGCACCGGGTGCCGGTGGCCGCGGGGGACGCGCTGCTGTGCCCCGCCGGGATGCCCCATGCCATCGGAGCGGGCGTGCTGCTGGTGGAGCTTCAGGAGCCCACCGACTTCTCCGTCCTGCTGGAGTGGGAGGGCTATGCGATCGACGGCACCGCCGAGGGCCATCTGGGGCTGGGCTTCGACCGCGCTCTGGCCGCCGTGGACCGCACGGGTGTGGACACCGCCGCGCTCGCCCGGCTGCGCGGACCCGGCGCGGGCGTGGCCTCCGGCGGCAGTGTGCTGCCACCGGAGGCCGGGAGCTCCTTCCGGGCCGAGCTGTGCCGGGGCGAGCCGACGGCCCCGCTGGACCCGGGCTTCTCGGTACTGGTGGTCCTCGATGGCGCCGGGACGCTCGGCCATGAGCGGGGACGTCCGCTGGCCGTGAACGCGGGGCAGACCGTGCTGATTCCGTACGCCGCGGGGCACACCGAGCTGTCCGGGCCGGTGAGCGCCCTGCGCTGCCGCCCGCCCGCACCCGGCACGGCCGGCTGATCGCCGTCTCCCGAGGGCCCGGCCCCCGCCGGGCTCCTCAATCAGTTGCTTTATTTAATTCATGCGTTTTAGAGTGGCCGCGACAGCTCACAGGAACCACGGAGACCGGAGGCCACGGTGACCGACGCACGCACCGTCCGCTCCGCCGGGACCCGCGAGGCCATCATGGCCGCGGCGGAGCGGCTCTACGCCGAGCACGGCCTGGTCGCGGTGTCGAACCGGCAGATCAGCGAGGCGGCCGGACAGGGCAATGTCGCCGCGGTCGGCTATCACTTCGGCACCAGGGCGGATCTGGTGCGCGCCATCATGCGCAAGCACTCCGAGGCGATCGAGGAGATCCGGCGGCGGATGGTGGAGGAGACCCGCGGCAGTGACGAGGTCCGGGACTGGGTCGCCTGCCTGGTGCGCCCCGCCACCGAGCACCTGGCCACCCTGGGCGTCCCCTCCTGGTACGCCCGGTTCGCCGTCCAGGTGATGACCGACCCGGTGCTGCGGGCGATCGTCACCGACGAGGCCCTCACCCGGGAGCCGCTGCGGGAGACCCTCTACGGCCTGGGCGGCTGCCTGGACGCGCTGCCCGCCGAGGTGCGGGCCGAACGCGGCGACATGGCCCGCCAGTTGATCACCCACACCTGTGCCGAACGGGAGCGTGCCCTGGCCGAGGGGACCAGTACGCGCCAGCCGTCCTGGGGCGACACGGCCGGCGCGCTCACCGACGCCATCACCGGTCTGCTCCTCGCCCCCGTCACCCGCCGTTCCCCAGCCAAGGAGGCCCGGACATGAAGATCACCGTCGACGAGGAGAAGTGCTGCGGCGCGGGCCAGTGCGTGCTCATCGCGCCCCAGGTGTTCGACCAGCGCGAGGAGGACGGCATCGTCGTCCTGCTCGACGCCCAGCCCGCCGACGGGCATCACACGGCCGTCCGGGAGGCCGCGAGCGTCTGCCCGGCCGCCGCGATCCGGCTGAGCGAGTCCACCTGACCACGCTGTCGGGCGTGGTGGTGGCCGGTGCCTCCGCCGCGGGGCCCGGCACCGCCGAGGCGCTGCGGCGCAAGGGCTACCAGGGGCCGCTCACCGTGCTGGGCGCCGAACCGCATCCGCCCTACGACCGGCCGCCGCTGTCCGAGCAGAGGCTCGCCGGCACCTGGGCGCCCGAGCGGGCCCGGCTGCGGACCTGGGAAGCCCTGGACGCGCTGGACGCCGAGTTCCTCCTCGGGGACCCGGCCGTCGCCCTGGACGTGCCGGCACGCACCGTCCGCACCGCGTCCGGACGCACGGTCCGCGGGGATGCCGTGGTCATCGCCACCGGGCCGCGTCCCCGCACACTGCCCGGGCCGAACGGCCTGGCCGGGGTCCATGTGCTGGGCTCGCTGGACGACGCCCGGGCGCTCCGGGCGGAACCGCGGTCCGTGGAACGGGCCGTGGTCGTCGGCGACGGAGTGCTCGGTGCCGAGATCGCCGCCACCGCGCGCACCATGGGCGTGTCCGTTACCCTGGTCGGCCCCCAACCCGCATCCATGGCAAGCCAGTTGGGGTCCACGGTCGTGGAGCTGCTCGCCGCGCTCCATCGCGAGCACGGTGTGCGACTGCGGCTCGGCGCGGCGGTCGACGCACTGACGGGCCACGGGGGCCGGGTCGACGGTGTGCCTCCTGGGCGACGGCGAGGTGCTGCCCGCCGAGGGCCATCCGGGCCTCGGCGGGCCGCCGCGGCTGGAGAACCGGACCAACGCCGTGGAGCAGTCGGCCGCCGTCGCCGGGAACATCCTCGGCGAGGCGAAGCCGTACACCCCGATCCCGTACTTCTGGACCGACCAGTTCGACGCCAGGATCCAGGTGCACGGCAGACCGGTGCCCGGCGCCGAGGTGACCGTTGTGGACGGCGCCGTGGCGGACCGCCGCTTCGTGGTGCGGTACCGCCACCAGGGCCGGGTCGTCGCCGTCCTCGGCTGGAACATGCCCAAACAGGCCCGCGCGCACCGCCAGGCCCTGCTCGCCGAGCCCATGGACGCCCTCGCCGTCCCCTCGTGACGGCGATGGACGCCCTCGCCGTCCCTTCCTGACGATCCACTCCGGACCGATCGACGGCCCACCCCCGAACGATCAACGGGGGCCCACTCCCGACCGACCCTCGGAGGAAGACCATGACCACCTCGCCCGTGGCCGACGACGCGTCGGCCGAGATCCCCGCCTTCCCCCAGCCGCGCGCCGCGGTCTGCCCCTTCGACCCGTCCCCGGAGCTGCGCGGGCTGGCGCGCTGGGGCCCGCTGACCCGGGTCCGGTCCTGGAACGACAGCACCCCCTGGGTGGTGACCGGCCACGCCGAGCAGAAGACCCTGCTCTCCGACCCCCGGCTCAGCGCCGACTTCTCCCACCCCGGCTTCCCGAGTCCCGTTCCCCACACGGGCGGCGAACGGCCCTCCACCGACCTGAGTTTCGTCGGCATGGACGATCCGGAGCACGCCCGGCTGCGCCGCATGGTCAGCGGCGCCTTCACCATCAAGCGGGTCGAGGCGATGCGCCCGGTCGTGCGGGAGATGGTGGACGACTTCATCACCCGCATGCTGGCCGGACCGAAACCGGCCGACCTGGTCCAGGCGCTGGCGCTGCCGCTTCCGTCGCTGGTCATCTCCGAGCTGCTGGGCGTCCCGTACGAGGACCACGAGTTCTTCCAGACCAACAGCAAGGTTCTCGTCTCCGCCGTGGCCACGCCCGAGGAGCGGGCCGCCGCGCACACCAATCTGTACGGATATCTGGACCAGTTGGTGGAGGAGAAGCTCGCCCGGCCCGGTGACGATCTGCTCTCCGGGCTCGCCCAACAGATCACGGCGGGCGAGCTGACCCGCCGTGAGGCGGCGGCGATGGGTGTGCTGCTGCTCCTCGGCGGCCACGAGACCACGGCCAACATGATCACCATGGGGACGCTGCTGCTGCTTCAGCACCCCGAACAGCTCGCCCGCGTCCGCGAGGCCGACGACCCCAAGGTGATCGTCTCCGCGGTGGAGGAACTCCTGCGCTACCTCAGCGTGGTCCACCTCGGACGCCGCCGGACGGCCCTGGAGGACATCGAGATCGCCGGCCGGACCATCCGGGCCGGTGAGGGGGTGATCCTCCTCGGCGAACTGGCCAACCGGGACCCGGCCGTCTTCCCGGACCCGGACCGGCTGGACATCGGCCGGGACTCCCGCCACCACCAGGCGTTCGGAGTGGGCACCCATCACTGCCTCGGCCAGCCGCTGGCCCGGATGGAGCTCCAGGTGGTCTACCCCACCCTGTTCCGCCGCGTCCCCACCCTGCGGATGGCGGCGGCTATGGCGGACATCCCGTTCAAGTACGACGCGGTGATCTACGGAGTGTACGAACTCCCCGTCACCTGGTAGCCGTTCCGGCTTCGGGCCTGCGCAGCGGCGGAACGGCCGGGACCTCCGGCGCGGCGCCGATGTCCTCGGGGGTCAGCATGAA